>JBBRPN010000010.1:0-57959 GCA_038227925.1 Caulobacterales bacterium
CTGAGCACGACCAATCTCGACCAGGACGGCGACGGGGTTCCGGACGCGCAGCAGGGAACCGGCACCGTCATCTCCTATGGCGCCGCGCCCGCCCTTCAGATCGGCGCGACGGGCAAGAGCGTGGAACTGGGCGCGGTGGGGACGGACGCCAACGCCTACGGCCTGGTCATCCAAGGCTCGGTCAGCGCCGATGGGGTCTACGATCCGCTGATCACCCCCAACCTCCCCGGAGTGGTTTCCGCCACCGCCATTCAGATCGGGGGGACGGGCGACGGCGCGACCACCCTCGACGGCGGGCTGCACAATACCGGCTCCATTCTGGCCAACGCCTATCAGGCGGACGCCACGGCGATCCATCTGGGGGCCGGGGCGAACGTCGCCGCCCTGGTCAATGACGGCTCGATCACCGCCGCCTCGACCCAGGTGAACTCGGCCACCACCGCGACGCCGGCGAACGGTTCGACACCGGCCATTCCGGCCCCGATCGCGGTCAACGTCGCCGGCATTCTGATCGACCAAGGCGCGACGGTGACCAGCATTTCCAACAGCCGGACCATCTCCGTCGTGATCAGCGGCGAAGGCGGAGTCGGCGGCACGGCGGCGGGAATCCTCGACAATTCCGGATCGGTGACCAGCGTCAGCAACACCGGCAACATCGTGGCCAGCCTGAACCAGACCTTCGTCGCCACCCCCATGCCGGGAACCCTGATCGGCATCGATCTGTCGGCCGGCCAATCGGCCCAGACGATCACCCAAGACCTGGCGCCGGGCGTCGCCGGCGCGCCGGCTTACGTCTCGACCTCGACCTACGCGATCGGCGCCACGGCGGTGGAAAACGGCATAGCCTTTGTTGCCGTGGCGGCGGTGGCGGCCGGCCAGGATCCGCTCAACAATCCCAGCCTGTGGCAGGAGCTCGGCACGACGAACCCGTTGATCATCGGCTCGATTCGCTTCGGCTCGGGCGGCGGCACGCTGATGGTCAAGGCCGGGACGGTGACCGCGGATGTCATCGACATGGGCGCGGGGGTCAACACCCTCACCGTCGATGGCGCCGCCCCCACCGTGGTCGCCGGCGTCGTCACGCCGGGCACCGTGGTCATCGGCTCGCTGCAGGACGAGGGAAACCACACCCTGACCGTCAACGTCGTCAGCGGCACGCTCAGCGACACCAACCCCAACATCGTCAACGCCCGCAGCGTCAACGTCGGTGCCAACGGCACGCTGCTGGTGTCCGCCGATCCGGCCCACGGGACCAACACCAAATTCGTCACCACCGGCGCCTCGGTCTTCGCGACCGGCGCCCAGGTGGGACTGACCCTGCAGAGCGTGCAGAGCGCCGCGACCCAGACCTACACCATCGTGCAGACGGTCGCCGACCAGGGCACCCTCTCCGCCGGGACCTTCGGTTCCGGCCCGTTGGGCAATGCGCCCTTCCTCTACACCGCGAGCGCCGCCTTCGTTCCGGCCGCCGATCCCAAGGTCGATAGCAGCGAAATTCAGCTCACGGTGGCGCGCAAGACCGCCGCCCAGCTGAATTTCAATGCGGCCGAGGGGGGCGCCCTCGACGCCGTCCTGGCCGCCATCCCGAACGACGCCAACATCCAGAAAGTCATCCTGGCCCAGACCACGGAGGCGGGCCTCAAAAGCGTCTACGACCAGCTTTTGCCCGATCAGGGTCAGGGTATATTCGAGGCGCTCGACGCCGCCACCCAGGCCATTTCCAGCATGACCGGGACCACGCCGGACGCCGGCACGCGGGTGGGCGGTTCGAGCCTGTGGCTGCAGGAAGTGAACGAGCGCATCGATCGAAGCGGTATCGACACCCTGGGTTCGAGTTCGAAACTGTTCGGCCTGGTCGGCGGCTATGAACGGATGGGGCTGGCCGGCGGCGCCCTGGGCGTCACCTTGGCCTATATGAACGCCCAGGAGCAGGACGGCGTCGCCGCGGTGGGCGAGCATGTGGTGGGCTCGATGGTCGAGGGCGGCCTCTACTATCGCCGCACCGCCGGCCCCTTGAGCGTCTCGGGCCGCGGCGCCGTCGGCTATTCATGGTTTTCCAGCGATCGCCGGTTTCTGGCCCCCGGGGCGATCAATATCGCCAACTCGAACTGGGGCGGGCTGTTTGTCGATGCTCACGCCCAGGTGTCCTACGAAAAGCAGTTCGGCCGTTTTTACGCCCGACCGGAGGTTTCGATCGACTATCTGAGCCTCCGTGAAGGCGCCCATGACGAAACCGGCGGCGGCGACGGTTTCGACCTGAATATCGCCAACCGGGACAGCACCCGCTTCAGCAGTCAGGCGATCATGGTCTTCGGCCGTCAATGGGGCCGCGCCGCATGGCTGCGCACCGAAGTTCGGGCCGGCTATCGCGAGATTTTCGCCGGCAACGTCGGCGACACCGTCGCCAATTTCACCGGCGGGACGCCCTTCACCCTGGCCGCCGACCCGGACAAGGGCGGCTGGGCCACGGTGGGCTTCTCGCTCAAGGGCGGCACCCAGTTTTCCTATGTCGCCCTGGAAGGCGACGCCGACTTCCGCGACGGCGAGCAGCGCTACGACCTGCGCGTCGCCGGCCGTTCGATGTTCTAGCCGCCGCCGGCGGCGCGGCGGCGCGAAGGGGGCAATTCGTGTCCGAACGACTTGACGCGGTCGATGCGCGAATTCTTGACCTCATTCAGCACGACGCGAGCCGGTCGGTGGCCGAGATCGCCGAGCGAGTGGGTCTCTCGTCAAGTCCGTGCTGGCGGCGGATCAAGCGCCTCGAGGACGCCGGAATCATCCAGCGCCGGGTGACCATCCTCGACCGGGAAAAGCTCGGGCTCGATTTCGAAGTCTATTGCACCGTCAAGCTGTCCCTGCCGACGAAGGACAATCTGGACGCCTTCGAGGCGGCGGTGAAGCCGCTGCCCGAGGTGGTCCAGTGCGCCACCGTCACCGGCGCGTCGGACTACGAACTGCGCATCGTCACCCGCGACATGCACGCCTTCGACGCGTTCCTGCGCGACAAGATCCTGTCGTTGGGGCTGGTCTCCAATGTCGAAAGCCGCATCGTCATGCGGGCGGTGAAGAATTCCACCGCCGTGCCCCTGGGACTGGTCAGCCCCCATGTCGATGGGAGCGGCGCGGACGAGAAAGGCTAGCTCATGATCGACCTTGTCATCGAATCGCGACGGCGGGACCTCGGCGGGTTCGAGGTCGGCCGGGTGCTGCCCTTCGCGCCTCGCCGGATGGTGGGGCCCTTCGTCTTCTTCGACCATTTCGGACCCATGGACTTCGCCCCCGGCCTGCCGCGCGCCGTCGATGTCCGCCCCCACCCGCACATCGGCCTTTCCACCGTCACCTATCTGTTCGAGGGCGAGATCACCCACCGCGACAGCGTCGGCTCGGAAATCACCGTCCGGCCGGGCGAAGTGAACTGGATGACCGCCGGGCGCGGCATCACCCATTCGGAGCGGTTCGACACCCTGCGGCGCGCCGGCGGGGCCATGCACGGGATCCAGACCTGGGTCGCCCTGCCGGCGGACCTCGAAGAGATCGACCCCGCCTTCGCCCATCATGGACCGGAGGACCTGCCGACCTACGAATCGCCCGACGGCCTGTGGGCGCGGCTGATCGCCGGCGAGGCCTTCGGCGCGCGGGCGGCGGTGAAGACCCACTCGCCGATGTTCTATGTCCACTGGCGGCTGATGAGCGGGGCGCGGGCCCAGATTCCGGCCGACTATCCCGAGCGCGCCGCCTTCGTGGCGGCCGGTTCGGCCGAGATCGACGGCCGCGCCTTCGTCGCCGGCCAGATGATCGTCTTTTCGCCCGGCGAGCCCGTTCTCGTCACCGGCCTTACCGATTGCGAGATCATGCTGCTGGGCGGCGAACCGGTCGGTGAACGCTTCATCGAGTGGAACTTCGTCTCATCGTCGAAGGAACGCATCGATCAGGCCAAGGCCGACTGGCGGGCCGGCCGCATGAAACTCCCCGACCTCGACCACGACGAGTTCATCCCCCTGCCCGACGATCCACTCCCGCCGGCGGAGCCGATGTCGTAGGGCGCCTGAGTTCGCTCCTCCTCCGCGAAGCGGGAGGAGGATTGTAACGCCGGGCCGCGCCTAAGCCGCCTGCTGCCTCGGGGCAAGGAGCATTGGCGGTGGGTTGCGCCAGCCCTCCTGGGCGAGGTGAACCGGCCCGCCCGCCCCCGCGCCGAATCCGGCCATGGCGTCGATGAACCGATGGTGATGCGGCGGGGTGGCGGCGGCCGCGCCCGGCGGATCGCCGACGATCAGGTTTCCATAGAATCCCGACCCGGCCGAGGTGCTGGTGACGGTCAGCACGGCGTGGAGGGTGAGGGTATTGCCCCCAAGCGCCCCCGAAGCCAGCGATCCCAGGTCCACCGCGTGGTTGGTGAAGTAGTTCTGGGCCGCCGCCGCGCTTCGAAAGGTCTTGTCGATCACCGCCACCCCGTCGGCGGTGACATCGAAGGTCACCTTGGTGACCCCCGAACCCAGGGTGGTCCCGTTGTAGAGGCCCAGCACCAGATCCTGGCGCACCGCCAGCTTGGTCAGATCGACGGTCTCGTCGATCGAGGCGGTGGTGGTCTGCGCCCCCGTCCCGCCGGTGGAGTAGCCGCCCCCGAGCTCTCCGGTGGCGAAGAACACCGGCGAGGCGCCGAAGGCGGCGGCGATGTTGGCATTGGCCGCCAGGATCGCCGAGGTGCTGGCGGCGAGCGGCGCCCCGGTCTCCAGCGCCACCGCCTGGGGCGTGGTGAGGAAGGTGGCCGAGGCGGCGCCGATGGCGACCCCGGCTTCGCCGAGGCTGGTCCCATCGACAGACCCACTGGCGACGCCGGAAACCTGTTCGACCAACGCGCCGGTGACAAGGTTGGTCGCCGCCGCCGCGTGGAACGAGCCCGCCACGCCGCTCGCCCTGGCGATGGCCACGGCGGTCAGGTTGTCGGCGTTGGCGCCGGTCGCCGTGTGGGAGGTGGTGGTCGCCGCGGCGTCGGCCGTGGCGCGGCCTCCGGCTCCGGAAGCGCCCCCGCCCGAAGCGCCGCCGCCGGCCCCGCCGACAGCCCTGGCGTCCGCCTCGACACCGAGCGCGCCGGTGGCGGCGACCGAGGCCGTGGCCCCGCCGCCGGCGCCGCCGGTCGATCCATTGTATCCACTCCCGCCGGCGCCGCCGACAGCGGTGCTGGATGCGGTGAATTTGGAACTCTGGGTGTCGTTCGCCGTCAGGCTCGATGCAGCCGCCCCGCCCGCGCCGGTGGCGCCCCCGGCGGAGCCCAGGGTGTAGCCCCCGGCGCCGCCGGTGGCTGTCTGGCGCAACCGCAGGTAGCCGCCGGTGGCCACGCCCGAAACCGCGTTGGTGAGGGTGCTGTTCGCCCCCGCGCCGCCGTTCCCGCCGTTAGCACCCCTCCCGCCGCCGCCGCCCGTCTGGTAGGCGCCCACATAGGCCGAGTGGCCGCTGGCGCTCGCCGTCGTATGAATGGCCACGCCGCCGGCCCCGCCGGCGTTCCCGGCCCCCGTGCCACGGCCGCCGTGGCCGCCGGTCTGCGTGGCGGTGGCGTAGGCCGTCCCGCCCGTCGCCGCCGTTTCGCTCGCCGTCGCGCTCGCGCCGGTCGCCCGGCCGCCCGCCCCGCCCGAGCCCCCGTAACTCCCGTAACTCCCGGCGCCGCCGTAACCGCCGCCCACATTGGCCGTGGCGTGAACCGAGTCCGAGCCGGTGGTGGTGCTCCTCGCCGTCGAGGTCGCGCTGGCCGACCCGCCGGCCCCGCCGTTTGCGGGCAACGGGCCGTTTTGGCCACCGCCGCGGCCGCCGCTCGCGGTGGCCGTGGCATAGACCAGGTGCGCGCCGGTCACGTCGATCGTCGCCGATCCGGCCGCGCCGGTCCCGGCGGTCCCTCCATACCCCGAACCGCCATACCCGCCCCGCGCCGTGCTGTAGCCGTTCACCCGGCTGGCGGCGGTGTCGCTGACGGTGAGGCGCGAGGTCCCCACGCCGGCCGCGCCGCCCACCGTGCCGCCGCCGTGGCCGCTGCCGCCATTGCCGCCGACCGCCGTCTGGGTAAGTCTCAGATAGCCGCCGCTGGCCACCCCCGACACCGCGTTGACGAGCGTGCTGCTCGCCCCCGCCCCGCCGTTTCCATAGGCGCGAAATCCTCCGTTCCCGCCGCCGCCGCCTCTCTGATAGGCATTGGCATCGGCCGAGTGGCCGACGGCCCTGGCCGTCGTTCCGCTGGCCACGCCCCCGGCCCCGCCATAATTCCCGGCGCCGCCTCCCCCCCCATCACCGCCGATCTGCTTGGCGAACGCGACGGCAACGCCGCCGGAGGCGGAGGTCTCCATCGCCGTGGCGCTGGCGCCGGTCGCCGCGCCGCCGGCGCCGCCGACGCCCGTGCCGCCGAAATCGCTGCCGCCGTTCCCACCGGTCACGTAGGCCCTGGCCCGGACGATGTCCGCCGCCGTGGTGCTGCTGGTGGCGATCGCGCTGGCGCTCGCCGACCCGCCGGCCCCGCCGGCCCCCGAGCCGTAACCCTGACCGCCGCCGTTGCCGCCACGGACACCGGCCGTGGCGTAGATCGCGTGGCTTCCGGTCACCTTGACGCTCGCCGACGCCACGCCGCCGACCGCGCCGGCGGTCGTGTTGCCGCTATAGCCGCCGACGGACCCGCCCGCGCCGCCAGAGGCGCCACTGGTGGCGTTCACACTGCTGGCGGTGTTGTCGTGGACGGTCAGGTGGGAGGTCGCCGTTCCGGCCGCGCCGCCGGCCTGGCTGCTCGAGCCGGCAGCGTTGCTTCCCCCACCGGCGCCGCCGTTGGCCTGTTGCCGCAGAAGGAGCGCGCCCGTCGTCATGCCCGAAACCGCGTTGTGGAGCGTGCTGCTCGCCCCCGCCCCGCCGGCCCCGCCGCCGCTGGAGGATCCGCCGGCCCCACCCTCCTGAAGCACGTAAGCGTTGGCCGAGGTTCCACTGGCGAACGCCGTGGTGTTGCGCGCGGCGGCGCCCGCCCCGCCCGCCCCGCCAACGGACGCGACGCCGCCGTTGCCGCCGAATGACTGGGCGTTCGCCGAGGCGTGGCCCGAAGCGTTGGTCACCGAAGCGCTCGCCGTCGCCGTCGCGCCGTTTCCGCCGTTTCCGCCTGGGCCATGGTCGCCGGGGTTGCCGGGGTTGCCGCCGGCGCCGCCAAAGGCGCGGACGGAGCCTCCGATGCTGCCGCTGGTATTCAAGGTGAAGGAGACCACCGCGTTGGCCGCGCCGCCGGCGCCGCCGCTTCCCGCCGCCGCGCCAGGTCCATTGCCGCTGCCGCCGGAGCCGCCGGCGCCACCATACGCGAAGGCGTAGTTGGTGGAGTCGATCCCGTTGCCGTTGTTGGTGGCGACGGCGCCCGCGCCGGCGCCGCCGTTGCCGCCGTTGCCCGGCGACATCGGGCTATAGCCGTCGGGGCCTCTCGCGCCATAGACTTTGATGGTGGACATAGGGTTGCCTCCCCGGAATGAAAAATGGGCCGCCGATTCGATTGGTGCGGACGGCGCGATGAGTGTTAAGGAGAAAGCCTGGATTGGCCCTAAGGGCATGTCGGGGCGCGACGGGGCATCTGGTGACATGGACTACCGTGCAACCCACGGCTTCGGCGCCAGACTCGACACCTGGAAGCAGATCGCCGGCTATCTCGGCCGCGACGAGCGCACCGCCAAGCGCTGGGAAGTCACCCGCGGCCTGCGCGTGCGGCGCGCGCCCGGAGAGAATCGATCGACGGTCCATGCCTGGAGCGGCGAAGTCGATGACTGGCTTTCCGGCGCCGCGCCCGAAACCGATCCCCCGGCCCTCGCCCTACTGGCGGCCGGATCGGCCGGCGACCGGGCCGCCCCGGTTGCCATTCCCGCCGCATGGCGCCCCTGGCGGCTCCTCGCCGCCGGTATCGCCGCCGCCGCCGGTATCGCTGCCCTGGGTTTGGCCTATGCCGGCGGCGCCCTGAAAGCGCCGAGGCCCGCCGCCCCCCGATCGTCGGCCACCGATGGCAAGCCGGCCCCGGCGCTTTATCTGAAGGGCCTCTACGCCTGGCAGACCCGCACCCGCGCCGGCCTGAGCGACGCCGTCGCCGATTTCTCCAGGGTCATCGCCGACGACCCGAACTACGCCCCCGCCTGGGTCGGGCTGGCCGACAGCTACGCCCTGATGCCCGAATTCGGCGGCATGACGCCCGCGCAGGCCTATCCGCAAGCCAAGCTCGCCGCCACCCGCGCCGTCGCCCTGGACGATCGGCTGGCCGGCGCTCACCGCGCCCTGGGGTTCGCCGATTTCTGGTGGTCGCACGATGTCGCCGGCTCGAAGCGCGAGTTCGAACGATCCTTGCGGCTCGATCCCTCGTCGGCGCTGACCCACCATTGGTACGCGAACGTCCTGGCCGACACCGGCGATTTTCCTCGGGCGGTCGCCGAGATCGAGGAAGCCGAACGCCGCGATCCGGCCTCGACCGCCTTGAGAGCCGACGAAGGGTTGATGATGTTCGGGGCCGGGCGCGGGGCCGAGGCTGTTGAAACCCTCAAAGCCATCACATCGGCGCAGCCCGGCTTCGCGTCGGCGCACCGCTATCTCTCGATGATCGACTTCGCGCGAGGCGATGACTCCGACGCGATCGAGGAAATGGCGACGGCGGCGCGGCTGAACGCCGATCCGGGGGAGATGGCGGTGGCGAGCGCCGCGGCGAAAGGTTACCGTCAAGCCGGCCACCTCGGCATGGTGCGGGCGATCCTGAGCCAGCGAGCGGCGCGCTACCGCGACGGCGCGATGAGAACCTATTTTCTGGCCGAGTCCTACGCCGCCGTGGACGCCGACCGTGCGTTCGCGCTCCTGGGCGAAGCCCTGGCGCGCGGCGAACCCAATATCATGGATGCGAGGAGCGATTCCGAACTCCGCCCCCTGCGCGCCGACCCCCGCTTCGCCGCCCTCTTGGCCACGCTGCACCTGCCGCCGTTGCCTGCGGCGGGCGGGCGGGGGACAGGCTGAAGATTGTGCTCCTCCCCCGTCCTCTTACGGGGGAGGGGGACCCCGAAGGGGTGGAGAGGACGGGGAAACAGCGATTTCCTTCATTCGGCCGCTGTCCTGCCGTGGACGCTGCTGACAAAGGCCGGGCTTTTTCAGTTGCGTCGCCCGCGAACTGGCGCGGATCAAGGGATTTTCGGCGTCGTCGCGCACGGCCCGCCGCCCCCTCCACCGCTTCGCGGTCCCCCTCCCCCGCTTCGCGGAGGAGGAAAGCCGCCGCTACCCCCCGTAATGGATGATCGCCACGTCGTGGGTGTTGAGCTCCGCGTTCATCCAGAAGGCGTCGTTCTCATAGCGGGCGAAGAGATCGGGGGGCAGGACGGTCGGGCGGTCGATGAACTCGACCTTGCGGCGCACGGTGTGAAGGCCCGGCGATCCGAGGCCGGCGTCGAATTCCTCGGCCTGGTATTCGACATTGTCGAAGTCGTGGGCGAAGCGGTCCTCGCCGATGAAGTCGTAGATCAGGTTCATGGCCCCGGCCGGATCGCGGGTCAGGGCCTCGTAGGTGAGAAGGATCAGCCGGTCGGAATAGCCGCCCCAGAAGGCTTCGCGCAGAGCGTCCAGGGCGAAACCGACCATGCCGTCGCTCGCCGCCAGACGGCCTACGCGGGTATAGACGGTGGTGCCGGCGTCGTAGCCGAAGATGCCGGAGAGGTCGAAGACGTTGCGTCGCCCCAGCCGCTCGATCGAGTCCATGATCCAGGGAATGTGGCGCACGCAGCAGATCACCTTGGACGTGGGGAAATGCTGGGCCAGTTGGGGCATCTTCGAGCACCAGATGCGATTGGTGTCGAACACCACCTTCTCCGCCCCGATGGCGCGGTAATAGGCGTCGAAGACGCCGGTGAGGAGGTCGCGCTTCTGGTCCTCGTCGATGAACCCCGCCGCCTCGTTGCGGCGGCTCACCGCGCCCAGCATGGCCAGATAGATGCCCCCGACCGGACTGGTCATCATGGCGTGAAAGCGCGGGTTCTGCCGCAGGATGGCGGCGAACAGGGTCGAGCCGGATCTCGGCAGTCCCGAGACGAAATGTATGCCGTGCTGCATGGCCGTGGCTAACCCTCCCGCAGCGCGGCCCTGGCCTGCTCCCAGTATTGCGCGCCGGTGATCAGGGTGATGAGGGTGGCCAGCCACAGCAGGCCGAGGGCGAGGGTGGTCGCCTTGCCGAATATGGCCGGATCGTTGGGAAGGGAGAAGGCGCCCCAGCAGGCGACCAGCAGTGTCGCGCCCAAGGCCACCAGTTGCAGGGTGGTTTTCCCCTTCGCCAGCAAGGTGACCGGCAGGAAGACGCCCTTGCCCGCCGCCACCTCGCGCAGGGCGCTGACGGTGAATTCGCGAAACAGGATCAGGGCGGCCGGAATGGCCACCGCGGCGTTGGACACCCCGGACATGGTTTGCCCCAGGGACAGCAGGCCCAGGATCACGCCGCACACCAGCACCTTGTCGGCGATCGGATCCAGGATCGCGCCCCAGATCGTGGTGGCGTGCAGCCGGCGGGCCAGCCAGCCGTCGAAAAAGTCGGTGAGGGCCGCCACGACGAAGGCCCAGAACGCCCAGCGCTCCAGGGCGAACTGGGTGGCCGGGGTCAGGCGCTCGCTGAGCAGGGCCGCCGCCGCCAGGGCGAAGAAGGTGAACAGGGCCAGAGCCAGGCGCAGGCCGGTAAGCAGATTGGGGAGTCGGTTCATGGCGCGAGCCTAGCGCGGGAACCAGGGTTCTGTCTCGGCTTCGTTCAGCGCCTTGTGGCGTTCTCTAGCGTTTCGGCTTATGTGCACAGGTGAACACAGGAGCGCCTCAATGGCTGACAGCAGCACGTTGACCGTCCGCCTGCCGGCCGAGGTGAAGAACCAACTCGGCGTCTTGGCGGACCGCACCCGTAGGACTCGCTCTTTTCTGGCCGGCGAAGCCATCGGCGCCTTCGTCAGGCAAGAGATGGAGATCGTCGCCGGCATAGAGCGTGGCCTCGAGGACTTCCGCGCCGGCCGCGTCGTGGACCATGAAGACGCAATGGACGAAGTTGACGCGGTCATCGAGCGGGCGATCCTTCGAGACGCCCGCGCGCCGGCGTGAAAAGCCGCCGGGTCCTATGGTCCTGCGATGCGCTCGAAGACTTGAAAAGCGCCGTGGACTTCATCGCCGAGCGCAACCCCGCCGCCGCCAAACGGGTCGCCGGCGCAATCCGCCAGACGGGCCGTTCACTCGGCCGGGCCGCCACCGGCAGGCCTGGGCGGGTCGGCGGGACTTACGAAAAGGTGGTCCGGGGTCTGCCCTATCTGATCGCCTATTCGATTGAAACGCCGCCGGTGGACGGTGAGATCGTCCTGGTCCTTCGGGTCATCCACGGGTCTCGAAATTGGGCGAGCGGGGCTTGGCCGAGCGAAAATCAAGAGAAAAGGCGATGAGTCCGGTGGCCTTTATCGTCGGCGGCTCCGGGCAGATCGGCCAGGCGCTGTGCCGGCGCTTGTTGGCCGACGGCTGGCGGGTCACCGCCGCCCAGAGAAATTGCGAAAGTTTTCCCGAGGCGCTTCGGAGCCTGGGCGCGGCGACGATCGTTCTCGACCGCGAAGAAGGCGGCGCTTTAGCGCGCGCGGTCGGCGGCGGCGTGGATGCGCTGATCGACACCGTCGCCTACGACGCGGCCCACGCTCGCCAGCTTCTCGAAATCGAAGCGGACGTGGGCGCGTTCGTGATCGTCTCCTCGGCCAGCGTCTACCGAGACGCGAAGGGACGCACCCTGGACGAGGCGGCGGCGAACGGGTTTCCCGATTTTCCCGTCCCGCTGGCCGAGGACCAACCCACCGTCGCCCCAGGTCCGGAGACCTATTCCACCCGCAAGGTGGCGCTCGAACAGGCCCTGCTGCAGGGCGCCCGGCGTCCGGTGACGATCCTTCGGCCAGGGGCGATCCATGGTGCGGGCTCGCGTCATCCCCGCGAATGGTGGTTCGTGAAGCGAATCCTCGATGGACGCCGCGCCGTCCCCCTGGCTTTCGGCGGCGAGAGCCGGTTTCACACCAGCGCCACGACCAACATCGCCGAACTGATTCGTCTCGCCCTCGCCAAGCCCGCCACCCGCGTCCTAAACGCCGCCGATCCCGAGGCCCTGACCGTGGCGGCCATCGGCGAGGCCATCGCCGCCGTCCACGCCCATGACTGGCGGTTGGTTCCCATGGAAGGCCCGCCGGTGGGCCAGGTTGGCCAGAACCCGTGGGCGATACCGCGTCCGATCGTCCTGGACATGGCGCGAGCGGGGGCTCTCGGCTATCGCCCGGTCGCGCGCTATGAAGACGCCATCGACGAGGCCTGCCGGTCGGCCCAACGGGCCGCGCGAGAGGGCGTCGCTTTCCCGAAATATCTGATGGCGATGTTCGACTACGCGGCCGAGGATGCCTTGCTGGCCGACCGCCAGTAGGGAACTGCCCCGCTTTGGACGCGTTTGCAGCGCTACGCTGAATGCGTCAATTCGCAAACGGGAGAATCCAATGAACCATCTCAAGACCCTCGTCGCCGGTCTCGCCGCCGTGGCGCTGACCGCCGGCGTCGCCGCGGCTCAAGCGACCACCCCACCCGCCAACAGCAACACGGGTAGCGCTCCGCCAGCCGGCGCCATGCCCGATAAGAGCATGGAGAGCGGGGCCATGAGCAAGGGCGGCATGTCGTCCGGATCCAATATGTCCAAGTCGGATATGGCGACCATGAAGTCCTGCCAAGGCATGCCGCACGACGCCATGATGAGCAATTCCAAATGCAAGGGCTTCATGGCCGCCCACCCGGACATGTTCAACGCCGATGGAACGATGAAGCCCCAGTGATGCGCTAGAGCAAGATGGTCAGAGGCGGAATCGCCTCGGAGTTGAATCTTGCTCTAAATTCAAAGTGTAGAGCGGGGTTCAGGCTTCATATAAGAAGCCATCCGGCTCTAGCGGGATCGTCGAGGCGCCCGCTCCGGCGGGCGCCTCAGCCCTTCCTGAAATAGTCGTGAATGCGCCGGGCCAGCGGAGCGCTCAGGCCCTCGACCTTTTCCAGATCGGCCATCGACGCCTTTGAAACCCCGCGCGCCGAGCCGAAGGCGTGCAGGAGCGCGCGCTTGCGCCCCGACCCCACCCCTTCGATGTCGTCCAACGGATTCTTCCGCATTTCCATGGACCGGCGGACGCGGTGGGCGCCGATGGCGAAGCGGTGCGCCTCGTCGCGCAACCGTTGAAGGTAGTAGAGGATCGGGCTCTTGGGCTCGAGCATGAACGGCGCCTTGGCGGGCAGGAAGAAGCGCTCCAGGCCGGCGTCGCGGTCCGGTCCCTTGGCCACCCCGACCACGGCGATGTCGTCCACCCCCAGATCGGCCATGACTTCGACGGCGGCGGCCAACTGCCCCGCCCCGCCGTCGATCAGCACCAGGTCGGGGCGGGGCGGATTGTCGCCGGCCTCCTCCTCCTTGGCCAGGCGGGCGAAGCGGCGGGAAAGCACCTCGCGCATCATGCCCAGGTCGTCGCCGGGGACGAGGTCGGCGCTCCTGATGTTGAACTTCCGGTACTGGTTTTTCTGGAAGCCGTCGGGACCGGCGACGATCATCGCGCCGACCGCATTGGTCCCCATGATGTGGGAGTTGTCGTAGACCTCGATCCGTTCGGGGCTGGCCTCCAGGGCGAAGGTTTCGCACAGCGCCGCCAGCAGCTTGGATTGGGCCGAGCTTTCGGCCATCTTTCGGCCCAGGGCCTCGCGGGCGTTGGTAAGGGCGTGTTCGACCAACTGGCGCTTCTCGCCCCGCCGCGGCCGGGCGATTTCTACCTTGCGCGTCGCCTTGAAGCTGAACGCCTCGCTCAGCAACGGCGCCTCCGCCGGCTCGGTGTTGACTAGGATGAGACGGGCGATGGGCTTGTCCTCATAGAACTGGCCCAGAAAGGCGGCCATGATCTCGGGATCGCCGTCGCTCTTGTCCACGCGCGGAAAATAGGCCCGGTTGCCCCAGTTCTGGCCGGCCCGGAAGAAGAACACCTGGACGCACGCCTGCCCGCCCTCGGCGAAGAGGGCGAAGACGTCCGCCTCGTCCACCGTCTCGGCGTTGACCTGGGTTTCCTGGGCGATCGAGGAGAGGGCGCGGATGCGATCGCGCAGGCGGGCGGCGCGCTCGAATTCCAGGGCGTCGGAGGCGGCCTGCATGTCCGCGCTCATCCGCCCCATCACCACCCGGCTCTTGCCGCGCAGGAAGGCCTCGGCCTGGCCCACCAGGTCTCCGTAGTCCTCGAGCGAAATAAGCCCGGTGCACGGCGCGCTGCAGCGGCGAATCTGGTGGAGCATGCACGGCCGGGTGCGGCTCTCGTAGACGCTGTCGGAGCAGGAACGCAGCAGGAAGGCCTTCTGCAGGGTGTTCAGGGTGCGGTTCACCGCCCAGGCGCTGGCGAAGGGGCCGAAATAGTCGCCCTTGATCGAGTGTGCGCCGCGGTGTTTGCGAAGCTGCGCGGCCGGATGTTCGCGACGGATGACGATCTCGGGAAAGCTCTTGTCGTCGCGCAGGAGGACGTTGAAGCGCGGCTTGAGCTGCTTGATCAGGTTGATCTCCAGCAGCAGGGCGTCGGTCTCGGTGCGGGTGGTGGTGAACTCCATGGACCGGGTCAGGTCCACCATCAGGGCGATGCGCTGGGTGTGGAAGCGGCCTTGCGCGTACTGGGCCACCCGCTTTTTCAGGCTCCTGGCCTTGCCGACATAGAGCGCCTCGCCCCCCTCGCCGAACATGCGATAGACCCCCGGCGCATCGGGGAGGCGCCGCACTTCGTCCTTGATCAGGGCGGCGGCGGCGAGGGGCGGGGCGGTGTCGGCCATCCCCGCCGATATAGGCGAGATGCCGCGCAAGCTCACGCGCCGTCCGCTATAGGAGCGGCCATGACCGCCCTGCCCCGCGCCATCCTGTTCGATCTCGACGACACCCTGATCCACGCCTATGCGCGCCCGACCGACGCCTGGCTGGCGGTGGCCGAGGCGCTTTCCGAAGCCATCGCGCCGCTCGTCCCCGCCGAGGCGGCGGCGGCGATCACCGTTCACGCGCGGAAATTCTGGGCCGACCCGGAGCGCCACCGGCTGTGGCGCCAGCGGATCGGCGCGGCGCGGCGCGAGATCGTCGCCGGGGCCCTGCCGGCCCTATCCGCCGACGCGGCCGATCGACTGGCCGACCACTTCAGCGCTTATCGCGAGGAACAGATGCGCCTCTTCGAGGGTGCGCACGAGACTCTCGACGCCCTGAAGGCGGCCGGCGTCCGCCTCGCCCTGGTGACCAACGGCGCGGCCGAGAGCCAGCGGCCCAAAGTCGAACGCTTCGATCTGGCCCGCCGCTTCGACCATATCCAGATTGAGGGCGAGCACGGTTTCGGCAAGCCGGAGGAAGCCGCCTATCGCCACGCCATGGCGGCCCTGGGCGTGGAGGCCGCCGACACCTGGATGGTCGGCGATCATCTGGAATGGGAGATCGCCGCGCCCCAGCGCCTGGGCATCTTCGCCGTCTGGCATGACGCCCTGGGCGAGGGCCTGCCGACAGGCGCGACCGTCACGCCAGATCGGATCATCCGCGCGCTGGCCGAACTGCTGGCGTGAGCGGGCGGTTGGAGGCGGCGCGTCGCCTTGCTATGGCTGGCGGCGGGACGGCCGGCCGGAGAGGTGCGATGGCGATCTTGGACGACGAGCTTCTGGACCTCATCGCCGGCGAGTCGCTGGTCGATCGCGGCCGGCTGACGCGGGAGGCCACCTTGGCCGACATTGGCCTCGATTCGGTGGATGTGATCAGCATCGTCTTCGCGGTGGAGGAAAAATATGGCGTCGAGATTCCCGACAACGCCTTCGCCGAAACCAAGGATCTAGGCGGATTTCTCGATATTCTTGAGGCCCTGATCCACAAGCCGCCAGCCGGCGCGTGACCGCCGCGCCCCGCCGCATCGTGGTCACCGGACTGGGCGCGATCTGCGCCCTGGGGCATACGGCAAGGGAGACCTGGAATGCGGCGCGCGAGGGGCGCGGGGCTATCGCCCCTCACCCCTTCGATCCCGGCCCGAACGGCCCGGAGGGCCATCCCACCCCCGCCGCCCTGGTGGCGGGCGATGTGGTCGGCGCGGTGGAGGCGGCGCTCGGCCGGCGGGTCGGGGCCAGTCTCGATCCCTTCGCCCTCTTCGCCCTCAAGGCGGCGCGCGAGGCGCTGGATCAGGCCGGCCTGATCGGCGCGCCGGCGCTGGAGAAGCGGACGGCGGTGGTGTTCGGTCACGGCTTCGGCGGCGTCCATACCCTCGAGGCCTCCTACGAACGGTTCTTCGGCCAGAAGGCGGCGCGGATGCACCCCCTGAGCGTCCCCAAGGTGATGGTCAGCGCGCCGGTGAGCGCGGTGGCCATGGAGTTCGGGATCAAAGGGCCGGTGTTCGCCGTCTCCAGCGCCTGCTCCTCCTCCGGCCACGCCATCGCCCAGGGGGCCGCCTTCATCGCCGCCGGCCAGGCGGACATCGCCCTGGTGGGCGGCAGCGAGGCCATCGCCACCCCCGGCTCCCTGCGCGGCTGGGAAGGCCTGCAGGCCATGACCGCGACCGCCTGCCGGCCGTTTTCACGCGGGCGCGACGGCATGGCCATCGGCGAGGGCGGCGGGGCCCTGGTGCTGGAGGCGCTGGACCACGCCGAGAAGCGCGGGGCCGCCATCCTGGGCGAACTGACCGGGGTCGGCCTTTCCTCCGACGCCTTCCATTGGACCCAGCCCAGCCTGGAAGGCGCGGTCGCCGCGATGACCGCCGCCTGCGCGCAGGCCGGCATTCTGGACAGCCCCCAGGTGCTGATCTCGACCCACGGCACCGGCACGCCGGTGGGTGACGCCAACGAGGCGGCGGCGATCCACGCCGTGTTCGGACCCCGCGTCAAGGGCCATCCGGTGATCGCCACCAAGAGCGCCCACGGCCACCTGATCGGCGCGGCCACGGTGGTTCAGGGGGTAATCGCCCTGATGGCCCTGGCCGAGCGCCGCGCCCCGCCGATCCTGGGCTGGCTCGGCCCCGATCCAGATTGCGATCTCGACCTGGTGCTCGGCAAGGCGCGACCCATCGAGGCCGACGCCCTGTTGCTCAACGCTTTCGCGTTCGGGGGTCTGAACACCAGCCTGGTGTTCCAGCGGTGGGGGGAGAAATGACCCCACGCAGGCCGCTGCGGCGCCCTTGACCGGCGAGGCCGCGCCGTCCGACAGTAGCCCGCGCGCCGAAGAGGTGGCGCGAGCTAGGGGGATGATCCAATGAACATCTGTTCGCGGGCCGCCGGGACCGCCCTCACTGTGTTGGCGGCGAGCGCCCTGGCCCCCGGCGCCTGGGCGGCCGATGCGGCGCCTAGGGTCACCATCGACTCCGGCGTCCTAGTCGGAACGGCTAGCGGCAATGTCCTGTCGTTCAAGGGCGTCCCTTACGTCGCCGCGCCGGTAGGCGCCCGCCGCTGGGCCCCTCCGGCTCCGCTCCCGGCCTGGAAGGGCGAGCGGAAGACCGACGCCTACGGGCCGATCTGCCCGCAGCCGGTCAACGCCGACGGCTCGCCCAATCTAGGCGGGGCCAGCGGGGCGACCAGCGAGGACTGCCTGTTCCTCAACGTCTGGGCCCCGAGGGGCGCTCGCAAAGCGCCGGTGATGGTCTGGCTGCACGGCGGCGGCAATTCCATGGGCGCCGGCTCCCTGGGGGCCTATGACGGCTCGGCCTTCGTGCGCGACGGGGTGATCCTGGTCACGATCAACTATCGCCTGGGGGCCCTGGGCTTCTTCGCCCATCCTGCCCTGACCAGGGCGGCCGGACCCGGCGAACCCCTGGTCGCCTACGGCATCATGGACCAGATCGCCGCTCTCCAATGGGTCAAGCGCGACATCGCCGCCTTCGGGGGCGATCCGGCCAACGTGACGGTGTTCGGCGAATCGGCCGGCGGGGAGGACACCCTGGCCCTGATGGCCTCGCCTTTGGCGCGCGGCCTCTTCGTCAAGGCCATCGTCGAATCGGGCGGCGGCTGGTCGGCCCCGGTGACCCTGGCCGCCAGCGAGGCGCGGGGCGAGGCCAAGGCCGTCAAGGCCGGCGCGCCGGCGAACGCCACGGTTCAGCAGCTTCGCGCCCTCCCCGCCGACTCCCTGGTCGTGAAGGGCGAAAGCCTCGACTACGGACCCGCCGTGGACGGCCGGCTGTTGACGAGATCGGTGAGCCAGGCCTTCGCGGCCGGCGATGTCGCCCATGTGCCGCTGATGATCGGCTCCAACAGCTACGAAGCCTCGCTGATGAAATCGCTCAAGGTGTCGCCGGCCATGGTTCTGGCCATCGCGCCGCCGGTTTTGAAGGTCGCCTACGCCGATCAGCCCACCGACCAAGCCAAGGCCGCCGCAATGTTCACCGACGCCTTCATGGGCGCGCCGGCCCGCTGGATCGCCGGCAAGGGCGCTGGCGGACCCTCCTTTCTCTATCATTTCGCCTATGTGCTCGACATCCAGCGGGCGACCGCGCCCGGCGCCGGCCACGACAGCGAGATCCCCTTCGTGTTCGACAGTTGGGAGCATCTGGGCGCCCTGGGGGTCGGCCTGAAGCTGAGCGAGAAGGACAAGGCGATGACCGCCCTCGTCCATTCCTGCTGGGTAAGCTTCGCCAAGACCGGCGCCCCGACCTGCGCCGGCGCACCGGCCTGGCCCACCTACACCATCGCCGCCGACACCCTGATCGACTTCGACGCGCCGACCACCCTGAAGACGCATTTCCGTCAGGCGCAATACCAGGCGCAGGAGGCGGTCGTCCTGCCGATCCTGCGATTGAAGTAGTTATTCCGAGGACACAATCAGTTATTCCGGGGACACCGGCATCTTCCAGCCCTGGCTGCGCCGCTGGGGACTGACCCGCGACGGGGAAGGGTTCGTGACCGCCTTTCACAGCCATCTGCTGCCCGTCCGCCGGGACGGCGCGCCGGCCATGCTCAAGGTCGCCCTCAACCAAGAGGAACGCGAGGGAGCGGCGCTGATGGTCTGGTACGGCGGCGACGGCGCGGCGCGGGTTCTGGCCCACGAGGGCGCGGCCCTGCTCCTGGAGCGGGCGAGCGGCGACCGTTCGCTGCGGGCCATGCGAGGGCGGGCGAGGACGACGCCGCCACCGCCATCCTCTGCCAGGCGGTAGCCCGGCTGCACGCGCCCAGGCCGGCGGCGGCGCCCGCCATGCTCGCCCCCCTGCCGGTGTGGTTTCGCCAGCTCGAGCCGGCCGCCCACGCCCACGGCGGCGTGCTGGTCAAATCCGCCGCCGCCGCGCGCGCCCTCCTGGCCGCGCCGCGCGAGGACGTCGTCCTGCACGGCGATATCCACCACGACAACATCCTCGATTTCGGCCCGCGCGGCTGGCTGGCCATCGATCCCAAGGGCCTCCATGGCGAGCGGGGCTACGACTACGCCAACCTGTTCTGCAATCCAGACCCGGAGACGGCGGCGGCGCCCGAACGGCTGGTCCGCCGCGCCGCCATGGTCGCGGCGGCGGCGGGCATCGAACCGCGCCGCCTGCTGCAATGGGTCCTCGCCTATGCCGGCCTGTCGGCGGCCTGGGACATCGGCGATGGCGCCGATCCGGCCCTGCCGCTGGCCGTCGCGGAAATCGCGGCGGCGGAGTTGGGACTTCGGTGAAGCGCACCCTTGCCGGAGCTTTGCCGGTGGCTATAAGGGCCGGGCCGCGAGCCGGCGGTTCAGGGGGAAAGTCATGACAACCGCCAACGTGCAACTGATTCAGGGAGTCTATGACGCTTTCGCGCGCGGCGATGTCGGCGCGGTGCTGGGGGCGCTGGCGCCGGGCGTCGTCTGGAACGAGGCGGAGAACTTCCACTACGCCGATGGCAACCCCTACGTCGGCCCGCAAGCGGTGGCGGCGGGGGTCTTTGCTCGGCTTGCCGCCGAGTGGGACGCCTTCGCCTCCACCATCGATGAGTTCCTGGACGCCGGCGACACGGTCGTGGCGCGCGGCCGCTACACCGGCGCCTTCAAGGCCACCGGCAAACCGATCAGCGCCCAGCTCGTCCACGTGTGGACGGTCGCGGGCGGCAAGGTCGCGGCGTTCCAGCAATATACCGACACCCTGCAGTTCGCCCGGGCCATGGAGGCCTGATCGGCGCGAGGCCAAAAACAGGACGCCGCCGGCGCCCTATCCCTTCGCCGCCCGCCCTGGCGCGGTCTCCCGCATGGCCAGAGAGGCGGCGAGGCCGACGACGGTGAAGGCGATGACGTACCAGGCCGGCGACAGCGGATCGCTGGTGACCTTGATCAGAGAGGCGATGACCAGTTGGGTGGTGCCGCCGAAAGTGGCCACAGCGATGGCGTAGACGCCGCCGAACACCGCGCCGCGCATCTCCTTGCGCACCGATTCGGTGACGGCGACGAACACCGCCGCCGTGCTCAGCCCGCTGGACGTGGCCAGCACGATCACCGCGCCCAGCAAGGTGGCGGCGTCATGGCGGCGAACCATCAGCCAATAGGCCGGCCAGACGGCGAGCAGGAAGACGATCCTGGGCCAGATCATCAGCGCTCGGCGTCCGAAGCGGTCGGCCAGCACGCCTCCCGCCAAGCCGCCCACCGCGCCGGCCGCGCCGTTGGCGATCTGCGCCCCCAGGGCGATGCCCGGTCCCATGTGCAGGGTGTCGCGGGCGTAGGTGGTCATATAGGTCATGGCGTAGGTGGCGACGGTGGCCGCGGCGATCAGAGCCAGGCCCAGGGCGATGATCCGGGTGTGTCCCCGCAAGGTGGCCTGGACGGGTTGATGGGCGCTGACCGCCTCGGCGTGATGCAGGGTCTCGGGAAGGCCGCGCCGCAGCCACAGGCCGAAGGGAAGGACCAGGGCGCCCAACAGGAAGGCGACGCGCCAACCCCACGCCTGCAGCCCGGCCGCCCCGGCGATCGCCGCCAGGGCCACCCCCACCAGGCCGCCGGCAATGGCGGCGAGGTTCTGGCTGGCCCCCTGCCAGGCGCCGTAGAGCCCTCGATGGCCGGCCGGTGAGGCTTCGATGAGGAAGGCGGTGGTCGGCCCGACCTCGCCGCCCAGGGCGAAACCCTGCGCCAGGCGCCAGATCAACACCAGGATCGGGGCGGCTACGCCGATCTGGGCGTAGGTGGGGGTGAGCGCCAGAGCCAGGATGGCCCCGCCCATCAGGGCGAAGCTGAACAGCATGGCGGGCTTGCGGCCGTGGGTGTCGGCGTAGCGGCCGATCAGCACCGAACCGATGGGGCGCAGGATGAAGCCGGCCCCGAAGGTGGCCAGGGAGAGGATCAGGCTGATGAACGGCGAGTGACCGGGAAAGAAGGCGCGACCGATCTCCAGGGCGAAGAAGGCGTAGGTAGTGAAATCATAGAATTCCAGGGCGTTGCCGATCACCGCCGCCGTCACCTGGCGCCGCGATATCGGCCTTGCGCCGCTCTGGGCGCCGACTTGGCCCTCGGTCAAGCCGTCGCTCCAGCCGGCCTCGCGGTCAGCCGCTGATAGATGACCGCCGGCGGCGCGCCGAGCACCGGCCACACCAAGGCGGTGACGATCGCGCCCAGAACGGTCCTAACCAGGGCGACCGGAGTCAGGAAGGCGGTCAGCGAACTCAGGTTCGGCTCCATGGCGCCGGCCACGGCTCCGACGCCGCCGATCGCCGCGACGACGGCGAAGCTCAGCACGAACCACAGCAGATAGACCACGGCGGCGAAGGCCCCGCTCAGAATGTAGGTTCCCAGGATCGGCCAGAAGCGGCCTCGGGTCAGCGTCCACGATCCGAACAGGCTCACCTTGCCGGTGGCGAAGGTCTGGGCCGAGGCGAGAGAGAGCCGGACGGCCAGGAAGATCGCCGCGCCGCCGGCGGCGAGGGCGCAGAGGACCACGGCCAGGCCCACCGCCGGCTTGGCCGCCAGGGCGACCACGCCTCCGATCGCCACGGCGGCCAGGATGGCGGCGAGATAGACTCCCAGGGCGAGGGCGAAGATCAGCAGCATCAGGGCGAACTGGCGCGCCTCGTCGGCGCCCAGGCGGAAATAGCCGAAGCGCTCGTCGGCCGGCCGCATCACGGCCCGGTTCATGGCGGCCTGGAGCAGCGAATTGAACGCCAGGAAAAAGAGGAGCATCAGGCCGTAAAGCGGCGCCAGGCGTTCGACCAGGGCCAGCACCTCGCCGCCGGCCCGCACCCCCGCCGACGCGCCCAGATCGCGCAGCCGCATCAGATCGGGGCCGGCCAAGGCGACCAGCGCGCCGCCGCCGACCAGCGAAATGGCAAGCTGTATGACCGTCCAAACGACCACCGCCCTGGGGCGCTCGCGGACGATGCGAAAGCCGGCGAAGGCCGCTTCGGAGATCGAAAAAGAATCCAAAGCCGCGCCCCTCGCGCCGGAACCCACGCCCGACGGGGGCTTCATTCCAGAAAATCCGGGCGAGGGCCAGCCATCGTTGGGCTGACTGGTCACCTAGGCCGGCGCCAGCGCCCCGACACCGCGCGGCGCTTCTTCCAGACATCCCATGTCCGCCAGGGTCGCGCGCACCGCGGCGTCCAGGGGCGTCGCCGGGAGGCCGCCGAGGAAGGCCTCCAGCCTGCCGCCATCCAGGCCAACGGGCGCCCGCCACAGATAGCGCATCTCCAGCAGTTCGCGGAACGTCTCGACGAACGGCGAGAGGGCCCAGAGCAGGGGATAGGGAAAGGGTCTGATCGGCAGGTCGGGTCGCCCGGCGACGCGCCGAATGGCGGCGGCCAGCTCGTCGCTCCGCGCCAGCCAGTGGCCGGCGAAATGGAACGTCTCAAAGTGCGACAGATTTGCTTCGCGGTCCAGCAAGCGCGCGGTCGTTTCGGCCAGATCGGGCAGATAGGCCCAGGCGTGGCCGACCTCGGCCGGGCCGGGCGCATAGACCGAGCGCACCCGCCCGCCTCGGCGGGTCGTTAGCCAGCCGAGGCCGCTGTTCGGCGCGGCGGGGCCGAAATAGTCTCCCGCCCTGACGATCAGCACCTTGGCGCCCTCGCCGGCGGCTTCGCGCAGCGCCTGCTCCATTTCGAACCGGATCTCGCCCTTGCGGGTCGCCGGCGCCTGGGGCGTGTCCTCTGCGATGCGCGCGCCCGCGGTTGGGGCGTAGTTGTAGACATTGCCTGGAAAGACGATCCGCGCGCCGGCCGTCTTCGCGGCGGCGATCGTCGCCGCCAGCATGGGGAGCGCCAGGCCGCGCCAGTTTCGGTAGCCGGGGGGATTGGCCGCATGGACGATCACCCGCGCTCCGGCGGCGGCGGCCATGACATCGGCTTCGTTCATGGCGTCGCCCTTTACCCAGTGGATGGGCATGCGCCGGCCGGCCTTGACCTTGGCCCCGGCCGGATCACGGGTCAGGGCGCGGATCGTCCAACCGTGCTTGATCAGGGCGCAGGCGGCGTGGCCGCCGAACGAGCCGGTGGCGCCGATGACGAGGGCGGTCTTGAGGGGGGCGTGGGTCATGGTTGGTCTCCTTGGATGGCCGCAAGATGAGGGCGCCCGAGCTATTCGACAATTGACCAATCTCGTGCGTCGGCTATACGAATTTGCATGACCGACGCGGGGCCCGGCTGGGATCTCTATCGTTCTTTTCTCACTGTGTTGGGCGCCGGCAGCCTGTCCGGCGCCGCCCGCGCCCTGGGCCTCGCCCAGCCGACCGTGGGTCGTCACATCGAGGCGTTGGAAAAAGCCCTGGGCGGGGCCGCCCTGTTCACCCGCTCGCCCGGCGGCCTTCGCCCTACCGAAGCCGCCCTGTCGCTCGCGCCGCACGCCGAGGCGATGGCCGCGGCGGCGGAGACTTTGATCCGCACCGCTTCCGGCGACGCCGAGTCCGTGCGCGGCGCCGTGCGGGTCACCGCCAGCGACATCGTCGGCGCCGAGGTGCTGCCGCCAATTCTCACCGCGTTTCGCGAACGTCACGGCGAGGTGGCTATCGAACTGGCGCTCTCCAACCGTCAGGAGGATCTGCTGCGCCGCGACGCCGACATCGCCGTGCGCATGGCCAGGCCCACCCAGGGCGCCCTGTTCGCTCGCCGCGTCGGATCGGTTCACCTCGGATTTTACGCTCATCGCCGGTACCTGCAAAAGCACGGCGAGCCTCGAACCCTGGACGACCTCGCGGGGCACGCCCTGATCGGCTACGACCGCCTCGCCCCTCCCCTGGAGGCGCTGAAAACCATAGGCTTCGAGGTTTCCCGCGACCTCTTCGCCCTGCGCACCGACAGCGACCTGGCCCAGCTCGCCGCCTTGCGCGCCGGCTTCGGCATCTGCGCCTGTCAGCCCGCCATCGCCCGGCGCGACCCCGACCTCGTCCCCATACTGGCGGGCGCCTTCGGCTTCGACCTGGAGGCCTGGGTGGTCATGCACGAGGACCTCAAGGCCAGCCGCCGTATGCGGCTGATGTTCGATCATCTGGTCGAGGGGCTGAAGGCCTATGTGGCGGACCGCTGAATGGACGCCTTGAATTCCGACCGCGTCCCGCCTAGGTTCCGCGCCTTCGCCGATAAGGCGGCGCGCGCTCGTAGCTCAGCTGGATAGAGCACCAGACTACGAATCTGGGGGTCGGGCGTTCGAATCGCTCCGAGCGCGCCAATGTTCTGCGAAAAATCAATGATATACGAAGACCCGATCGGACACCACAATGCCCGCGCTCTTGAACCGGACGTTCTGGTAAGCCAATAGTAAGCCAGTGCCCGCGTTCTGAGTGGAAAGGCGCTCGCGGCGACCGGAGCGCGAGAGTAGCCGCAGAGATTGGTTGGATCCTGGTCGCCCCGCGTCAAAGTGAGCCGTGAACGGCTGCCCCTGTGTCGGCTACTGTTTAGGGCCCAACCCGCCGCAGGGTGGGCCTCGTCATTGGCACGGTCGCGAGAGGATCGGCGCAAGCTCGCTAATTACGGAGACCCGTCGCGGCACTGGGGTCGGACCAACCCCAGGCTTGATTGATCGATGATCATAGCTGCGATCAGACCGTTGATGACTGTCCTAAGGGGTCACCGCCGGCAGAGGACTGCCCGAGACGGCCGCAGGGCCGTCACGCCGTCCCTGGCGGGAACGTCGGGTTGCGCCGAGCGCCGAAAACTTGGCGATGGATATGAGCAGCCCTGCTAAGGATGGGGGCGCAACCCGTACCAAGCTGGCGATCGCCAAGGTAGCCGCCCCCGGGGCAGGACCGGGAGCCCGGACAGCGGCTGTACCACTGGCAGAAGCTGAAGAGTTATTGCATCGCCGCTGAGCTGGGCCAGAATCGAAAATACATGCCGGTCCTGGCGGAGGTCGTCAGGGCTAGCGGTAAATGAGTCGGTATCATTGGAAAGCGGCAACTCGCCCACGTTGAACAGGATCAGGTTCGAGCGGCCTACAACACCGCAGAATGGCTTCCGGAACGCCGCGTCATGATGCAATGGTGGGCTGACGGGCTAGACGCTCACACGCTACATCTAAAGCATGCCGCGTAAGACTCAGCGAATATGCAGTTTATGAAGCAAATTTGCCGATTGAGGGTCATCCATTGCCTAGATCAGGCTGAAAACACCAACCATTTGCAAAACACCCCCATAAATTAGCCCCCGCCTGGGCAGTGACAATGGCGCATAAGCCTGCTCGCCGGAGGCATGTTGGCTGTTTCGCCGCCTACGCCTTGTTTAGATTTGGAAAATGACTTTGGAGGGGTAAACGCGGTCCATGATCTACGAGGAATGTATCTCGGCCCCCGTGGACCGGACGAGGTTGATCGAGGGGAACATTTGAGATCGCGGTGATGCACGCCGGAAGCACCGAAAACGATAGAGCACTCTAAGCGCGTGATTGGCAGGCGCCGATTTCGGCACGGAAACTGACGCCGCCGCCAGCTATGGGGATGGGGGTCCGGTTAAGCTCCGGAACTGGGCCGCTGCGTAGCCATCACCCCTCTCGGAAGATCGATGCCCCAACGAAAGAGCAGATCGTAGACCGTCTTTTTAAACAGGAACTTGCCCAGTTCGACATCCTCGCCCTTGGTGAGCGCCGCCGACCGCGTGGAAACGCGGCCGGTGTTGTGGTTGATGAACGGAAGCCGCCGGGTGCCGACGCCCTTGTTGATGTAGGACGCCCACCCCAGCGGCGTGTTGATGTTCACGCCCACCACGGTTCGGTTGTCGATTTCCTGGAATTCCTTGAAGAGCGCGTCCTTCACCTCGGTCGCGTCGGGACCGGCGATGGTGAGGTGCAGATGCGGTTCCCATGTTCTGGCGGCTTCGACCGGGACGAGAATGCTGAACTCGAAACGGCCGAAGATAGCTGCCTGGCCGCCACACGGGTTCAGCACTTCCCGGACTTCGCGCCTAGCGGCCTCTAGATCGAACGCGAGCATGCCGGCCTCGCGGCGCCACGCAAGACGGCTGATGGTCACGGCGACCCTGGGTTTGGCCAAGAGGCGCGGTTCCGTCGCCATCCACCTAGCCAGACGCAACTGGGCCTCGAGCTGGCAGTAGGAACAGGCCGCGCTTTCGCCGATCAGACAGTCGAAAGGCCTGGTCTTCAGCGGTGATTTCCGTCGGGCCGCCCGGACGCAGGGCTCCCAGACATCGGCCAAATCGTAGGCGCCTGAGGCGCGCAGCCGGCGGAGTAGCGTAGCGGCCCTGAGATGCGCTTCGTCGGTCCCCTGTAGGCCGTAGCTGAGCCGCTCGATGGTCTTCAGCATCTTAGCCCGCGCGAGGCCTACCAGGGCCAGGATCATCCGCCGCCGGCCTGGGAGGGGCCGTGGCGGGCCTTGAAAGGATAGCGGCCAAGCCCGGCGCCCAGAGAGGGTCTCAGGCGCTGATGCTGCTTCTGGGCGCGGGCCTTCAGCCTGGCGCGCTGCCGGACGAGAATGGTCTCGGCGGCCGCCACGACTAGGAGGGGTTGACGGGCGACACAACATGAACCCCCGCCATCTCGACGGCTTGGACATCCCCGAGGGGATAGAGCACGCGCCCCCCGATCTTGATGTAGCTTGGCCCCCGTCCGCCGGCCCGCCAGTTGGCCAGCGTTTTAACGCTGATATGCCAGCGATCGGCCAGCTGCTGCGCGTCGAGGTGGACCGGCACGGCGTTATCCCGCGCCGATGCCCGACCGCCAAATGCCGGCCTACCCACGGTCGGACTTCTCATTATCGGCCGTCTGCAACGCCTCTCTTTCCGCAAATCGGGCGGCTGATTCGGCGCGCTGGACCTGGCTCTTTAACCCCGACAGGGATCGGCGCGTAGCTTGACCGCTGGGATTGAACTCCGCCGGCCCAGTATCGGTCACCACCAACTCGCCCTTGTCGTTGACAATGCCGAAGAAGTGGAAGCCACCGCCAGCGCCCACGGTGACGGGCACGGCCAGCATCGCCTTTTGACCATCGATCTCAAGAATGAAGGTCTTGGTCGATTTCGGCGGCGCCTTGGTCGCCGCAGGATCGGTCTTGGAGGGAACACCTATTTCCGCCACCGGACGGGCCGCGCTGGTGCGCGACACCGCCGCCCTCATATCTGTGTATGCGCGGCTCATCGCATCAGCGCCCAGCCCCTCGTGCCGAGCGAAGTCTAGGAAGCCTTCGACGGGAACCTTCATCACCTCCGCGTAACGCAGTGCGTTGGCATCGCGATGGAGCGCCTGCCTCGCGCTGGGACTTGTGCTATAAGCTTGGCCGTAGTCGATCATCCCGCGCAGCAACACGTGTATCGGCTCGGCTGCCAGTTGGGTGCTGCCGCCATCCCCTTTGCGGACGCGCTTTTCCATCTGACCGGCCAATGCCTCAAGAAATTCCTCGCACCGACGGGCCGGTAGTTGCCGGAGCGTCGAATAGATCCCGTATATGTACGCGAGGCCGGCAACGATCCGCTTGTTCCCGGTTCGGTAGATTTTGACGATGGGTCCCGCAGCCCCGCCCAGGGACGCGACGAACTCTTCCGGCGACTGGTCCGATAGATGGCGCAGGAACTCGAACTCGGGCTTCCGGAACGAAACCGAATACACCGATCTCGCCCTCTTCCTCCGGGCCTTCATTTTCATGGGCGCCATAACCTTTATCCTGTTGCGTCAGTTTCACTGACATGCTATCCCTATTTAGGTCGTCCGTCTTCGGCGCGCAAGCGGTCACCATCGGCCGCTCGCCAAGGGCGCTTCCTCCGAAGGGTGACCATCCTTGGCGGCTTGAAACAATACGTAGGGCGTCGAGAGGTGCGTCCCACAACGGAGAAAGTAGCATGAAAAGCATTCCGAGAATGGTGCGGTCGGAATTAAAAAGGCAGTCTTATGACTTCACGAGTGAGAAGCTTCAGTACGGACGACTATTTAGGTTCACCAATAGGGGAGTATTGTCTGTATACAACACGGGTCGCGCGCAATGGCACCGCCGTCCAATGATACACATGGAGGCTGTCGACCAGATCATCGACGCGGCCTGCGAAGATTGGGCCGACAGCCACGGGGGAAAAACTTCCCCACCAAAGATCCGCGGGAATGACCTTAACGCATTGGGTCACGCAACCACGCTCGCATCGACGGTAGGCTCTCGCTCGAAGCCCGACGAAGCGGTTGAGTCGCGCCGTTCGGCCAAAAAGTGAAGACAACAAGAACCGCCGAACAGCCACTGATGGCGTCGGTTGGTGAGGGGCCGCCAACGGCACTCCCCCTTGCGCCCCAAGAACCACCGTCCCCCTTCGAGAGCATGTCCCCAGTGGCCCCAGCCGAATGATCTTGCCGCGCCACTCCGTATCAACACGCGCCCGGCACTTAGTCGTCCCCGCGCGGTCAAACGTAACCCGCCTTTCTCGGAGTTAATTCATGATAAAAAAGAACGTTGCCTACCACGAAGCCGGCCATGCGGTCGCGGCGCTGCTCATCGGCGAGTTCATCCACAGCATCAAGGTAGCTCCGAGCTCTGCTCCAGACCGGGTCACTGACCGCAAGGGACGCGAACTACAGGCTTGCGGCCTGGCGGAAACATCAATGTCGTTCAATCCCGGCATCGCGCAGATGATTCAGGGAGCATATCCCGAGATGCACCTGCTCATGGTCGCCAGGGCCTGCAATGCCGTTTTCGTCGCGGGCGCGGGCGTCGCTGCGGAAGCTAAGGGCTTGAAGATCTCGAGTTTCCCATCATACCTGGCCGCCAGATATGGCGAAGGGTCGGCGGCCACTGACTACAGTAACTCCATCTCGGTGTGGAGGAGCTTCGGCTATCGCGAGGGCGAAGCGGAAGAAATGATCTCGGAGATTTGGGAGTGTAGTGAGAAGTTGATTAGACGGGGCGCAGCTTGGCGCGCCGTCACAGCAATCGCGCGAGCCGTCCTCGACGGTTATGGAGACTGTGAGGAGGTCGACCTCACAGACATCGGCCGGGCCGTGCTCCCCGACGCCCCGCCACGCCCATTGCGGACCCCGATCTTCCTTCCGACCACTATTCACCAGGATTACCCAAACTTTGACGCTGAACTGGCGACCTCTCTCGCTCTGATCGACGACGAGATGGCGGCCATGCAGGGGCGGGTTTTAGCACCTAAGTGTTTGGTCCCGGACTTTGATGGTGCAATCTTTTCCGCCGAATGGAAGGAAGCGCTATGGTCCAGGTACTCCACGGAAGCGCCCGCACGACTGAGGCAGTCCGTCGAGCGATACAGCATAGTCAAGAGAGCCTGAGGGCCTTTCCAGGCGGCACGGGATCAACCAGAAGACGGTCGCCAAGTGGAAGAGGCGGACCTCCTGGTGCTCCCAGACGCCAACGGCTTCGATGCGATCCTCGCCCGGCCGTTTCGCCCAGTTTCGGCCATAGGCCTTCCGCTGGACGGCGTTGAAGAAGTGCTTGATCTGGCGCTCGCGGTCGAATTGGTTGACGGCGTAGCCAAAGTTGAAGGTCAGGAGGCGTTGGGTTGCCGCGCTTCAAGCCAGGCGCGCAGGTGTGTTTGTATCGACATTGGGATCTCCGGATGATTTGAGAGGTGGCCCGGCGAGCCTGCAGCGATCAATTAGTCGGATCGTGGAGACACGCCGGGGCCGGAACTCGACCTACACTGGCGAGAGCTTGGGCCGGCTTTCAGCCCATGGGTCGGCTCGCACGGTCGGCTACCAGGTAGCGATCGTGGGTGGCGGCGGCCTCCAGGGCGGCGATATAGACCTTGTGGAGGTCCCCGCGCAGGCGCCATTTGCGGCACTCATAGAGTTCTATGACGGCGCCCTTGGCGAAGGCGTAGACAATGCACCGCAGCGAGCCGTCGGGGTTCAGAGCGCGCGATTTCGTGGGCTGTGTCTTGGCCCGGTGGAGAACCCGATCTATCGCCAATTCGATCGGCAACACGCTGTCGTCGCGGATCGGGACACCCACCCACCTGCCGGCCTTCCGGCGCTGGACCTTCTTGGTGGCCTTAGGCAGCTTCCGATCGCCTACGTCCTTTAGAAAGCTCGACACTGCCCGGATAGCCTTGCCGGCCTCGCCATGCCATTCCCATTCGAGGCGGTCGCTCGACCTCGGTTGATAGTTCGGAAGTTTGATCGAACCGCCCTCGCGGAAAACGATTATTAAATCGCGATAGACCCCTTCATCCCGGAACATTTTGTACCAGATGCCCTGCTACTTAAGCGCCTTGCTCAAGAGCCCTGGAAAACTGTGAGCAAACATTTCGTTATCTCCACGTTTAGGCCTGCCATAAGTGGCAATGACTATTTAGTGGATAGCCAAGCTGACCTCCGCACTTTGTTTTGCGGCGCATCTTTCTGCGGAATGTGTCGCAAGATGCTCGTTATTGTAGATCCGGCTAATCCCACTGGGCCGGCAACCGCGTCTGCAAGACCGCACCGGGCGTCGTTGAAAGATCATCCTCGGTCCGGCCTGCGTTAGACTGAGCAAGGGCGCGCCCAACCCTCGCTCGCACCGCCGGCGGCGACGGTCGCCGATGCCTCGATCAGACGCTCAGGCGCGCTTACTCGCCCAGGAGGTGGAGTGCGATCTCGCGCAAATGGGTTCGCTGGCGATGCTCGAAAAGGTAGATCGCCTGCCACGTGCCCAAGGCGGGCCGCCCTTGCATCACGGGGACAGACAAGTGCACGCCCGTAAGGGCGGTGCGAAGGTGCGCCGGCATATCGTCAGCCCCTTCGTCATCGTGGCGGTATCGGCTAGGGTCCTCCGGAGCAGTCGCCTCGAAATAGGCCTCCAGGTCGGCGCGCACCTCCGTCGCGGCAAAGGTCGCGGACACCCGGACCCCCGCCGTCGTCAACGATGTCGCCTTCGCCGACGTGCTCAAGAACGTTTGGGTCTCTTCCTATTCAACCACGACCCGGAGGCGATAACGAACCTGGAGCCGAGCTTGATGAACGGCCGGCCATTGCCCGCCCATCGCCAGTTTGCCAACGTTTTTGCGCTCAAGCCCCCTCTCTCAGAAAGCTGGCGATCGGTTATCAGATTGCTCGGAACCTCGGTCCGGGCGGTGGTGGTCTGACCGCCCGCGCAGCTAGTCATCGGCCGCGCCCTTCTTGCACGCCCGCGCGGCGACAATCCTCGCCTTCCGCCTCGCCGCCAATTCAATACCGCGCAGGGTTCGCATCGCTTCGGTGACGCTTCGCCTGATTGGTTCGCCATCATCGTCCAAGGTGAGACTGAGAGTGTGGACCATTCGGATGTTGGCGGTGGCATCGGTCCAGATTAGCCGAAGCGAGGCAGGTGCTGGCGTCTCGGTGGCTAGACTGTCGGTCGTGTCGGCTCCGGGCACCGGTTCGAATATACTGAGGTTCGATTTCTCCCCTTCATCGCCGCGGATATCGGAGGAGGCGCGTGACCAGTTCTCTACCCCGCTGTCGGGCTTCTTGGCTTCCGCTTCGACCTCCCACCCACGCACCCCCAGTCCGCGGAGGTGGGCCAGCGCCCGGACGTAGGCACCGCGTTTTCTACGATCGTCCCCGGACGGCATGATTGCGCGCACCAACGTGCTGAGAGTCTTTTTTGGCCGATATTTCCGAGGCGCCGAGAGTGTTTCGTACAGTGCCACCGCTACCTCGTCGTCGACCTGTTCGAGAACGTCCGAGGCCTCAAGCGCCAAACCCAACCCTCGGTAAAGCGCCGCGCGGCCGCCGGGGGGTGACAGGAGCTTCATCTTCCAACCGCGAAGCGCCCGGGCGGCGCCATCGACGTCCGTCCGCAGCTGCGCACGAAAGAGCATCATACGGCGAAAATCTGGCCATTCCGCCATTCCGTCAGGAAGGGCCGGGACGTCGCCCGCTTTCCCCGGTTTTCTCACCATCAGAGTCTCCTTGCAACGCGGTACACAATCTGCAATAAGGCCCGTTACCGGCCTTTTTTCAAGGGGCTTCACGCGCATCATGGTATCGAAGTCGGTCTTCGAAGGAGGAAAAATTAAAGGAGGATCGCATCGCGGTGGTCGCCAGCACGTTCGACTCAAGGACGTTGCGGACGTTCAATCGAGTGACAGGCAGCTATAGGCAGTTCAAACGTAAAGGGAAAAACAAAATGGGCTCACGTGTCAAACATTCTGAAGAGACAATGAATGTTCATATTCAGTTAGAGAAGGATAAGGAACTTACATCACAAGAAATAGCAGACATCGCAGGTCCACTTAGTTTTGTAATGGAAATTGACGCGGAAAAAAATGGGCTATCACTATTTGCCATTTCCGCAACACACTTCGAGATAGGTGTTAGAGGAACTGCGTTAGCGATTATCGCCCGCTTTGTCATTGCAAATCTTGAGAAGAGGTTTCCAGTTTCCGAGCTAAGGTTGCTTTGTGCTATGGACGACATCGGAAAGTTGGAAAGCCCGCTGCGCCGGCGGCCTGACCCGCCCGGTCAAGGTGGGTGGCAAGCCGGTCCGGCGCTACGTCTTCGCGAAGACCTTCTACACCCGGCGGAAGGTGCCTCCACCGCCAGGAAACCGATGAAGAAGGTCGGGGCCCCAGAGTGGAAGGTCGCCCGGTAAAGCCATGGGGATGGGGCGGCCGCAGGGTCGCCCCTTCCCTTTCGGATTCTCAAAAAAACCGAATTCACCACGGGTGTCCGGCCAGCGGCGGGACCCAATGGAGGCCTATCAAAAATGGCCGAAGCACCTACTACCAACCCGATCGCCGAACTCACCGGGCAATGGCTGGTCCGGGAAGGCTATCAATTTGTGGTTCGCGAATTGCAACATGCCCGGCAATTCCGATTTAAGGACGGTTTGATCTTGAACGTCTTTCGGACTGGCGCCTTGACCTGGCAGGGGCTGGCGAGTTTCGATCAACCGCGCATAGGCCGCGCGGTCCAAAGGATCAAGCATGCCTGCTGGGCCGCCATGAACGCCTTGCGGCCGAACGAACGCCGACCTCAAATGGATGCGCGGTTCGCCGCCATCTTGGACGCCATTGACCGACAGGCCGAACCGGTGAACTGGGCGGCCAGGTCCGCGCCGACTCGTCCCCCAACTTCTGGGTCCTCCCAGGAGCGCAGGATGCTGCCGCCGCCAAAAAGGTGAGTGTACGCCGGTGACGATCAGGGTGGCCCCTGGTCTGGACATCGAATTGCTGTCGGGGCGCCGGAGGGTATGAGCTGAGAGATGCGTTGGCGATTCCAGACAACCGCCGGCCGGTTGCCGCCCCAAGCATTTCAGGCGTCAAGAGCGGCCCCATCTCGCTTGGGCCAGACGGCCGCGCCGATTTGCCCTCGCGTTTGGAGTCGCCTTGCGAAACAGAGCGCTCCGTCTTGGAGTTTACCCGCCCGGGTGCCCCCGACCCTGGTCCCGTCGGATTTTGCCCCGCTCTCCGTCGCTCATCAGAGCGTTCTTGCCGAGCCGGGTTGTTGCAGGAAGAAGCGGATCATCTCCCGGCTTGCGTCAGGCCCGCGCGGGTCGGTGTACGATCCGGCGGCGCTACCGCCGGACCACGCGTGGCCGGCTCCGTGAAGGACCCATTGCTCCAATACAGGTCGATCGCTTTCGTCCGAGTGCACGGTGCGCGTGTAGCTGTTCCCTCCAGGGGCCAGACCCCGATCAATGGTGGAGCTCAGGTTCAACGCGCCCCGTGCCTGCGCAATCACCTGATCGCCGTTTATCGGATTTACGATCGCGTCCCGATCGCCGTGGAACACGATGGTGGGAACTGCGGCCCTGGACCCGCCACGCCGATTTGGCCCGGCTCCAGCTGAAGGCCCGCCCTGTCGCATCGCGGTCAAGGCGGAGGAAAGGTCGGTGGCCGCCCCGCACGCCAATCCGGAATGAACTCCCACCGCCGCATAGAGGTCGGGGTATTCCGCGCCCAATACGGCCGCCGCAGCGCCTCCGGCGGAGAGGCCGGCGACATATACGCGCCCTGGCTCTACGGGGAACTCGCGGAGGATCTGGCGGGTGAGCCCCGCGATTAACGAGGGCTCGCCCAGGTCGCGTTGCTGATCGCCGACGCTGAACCAGTTCCAGCACTTCGAAACATTGGCCGATTGGGACTGGGCAGGATAGGCGACGAGGAAAACCTGCTCTTCGGCTAGATCATTCATCCCCGTGCCGGCGGCGAAGTCGTCGGGCGATTGAGTGCAGCCGTGCAGCATCACCACGAGAGGCAAGGCTTGCCCGTTGTAGCCGCTTGGGACGTAGAGCTTGTACGTTCGACGTCCTGTGTCGTTGGAGTAGCTGCGCTCTTCGAACCGCGCGCCATGCGCCACTGGAACGGGCCTGCGCCGATTTGCGGGCCGCGCCAAATCCAATAGTTCATCGGCCATGTGCGATCGGCCCCGACGGTTCAGGAATTCGACCATCGTTCCTGGGGTCGGCGACGGGGACCCGCACCCGCGACCGGCGCTGGAGTGCGTCCAAGAGGTTCCCGTTTCAATTGACGGAGGGGCCATGTCGATCACGCGAGCCGAGCCCTCGGCCGGCGGGCGCTGCACGCCACCCGCTAGATCGCTCGGTGCGGCGTACGACGGAGCACCGTTCAGCACGCCGTGCAGCAGGGCCATCGCCTCCTTGAGCCGGCCTTCTCGGGTGAGGCGCGTGGCCTCCATCATGTCAATCTTCAGTGGCGCGTTCATTGAGTGATCCTATTCGTTCGATGGATTTCAGTAAGAATGGAGCGCCGCCGTTCGACCTCATCGAGGTCGATGGGGGGTCAGGCGTCCCCAAGAGCGCCGGGGAACGGAGGGTCAGCGAATGCGGTCGCTAAGCGCCGCCTTCACCGCCGGGCTGGCCTGCAGGGCGCCAAGGACGTGAATCGAGGCGATGGTCTTGCGCGCTAGATCGACGGAAACGTCCTGCGCGATGACGGCCAACCCAAGAACTTGAATGTTTAGCACCTCTCCGCGCGCGAGCACCGCCTCCAGGTCAAGCCGGCCGTACTGGCGCAGCCCAAGATCGAGCTGATTTCTGGCGACCGATTGCTTGACCGCGTCGTCATGGCGATCGAGTTGATTCCGAATCGCCGTGCGAATGAAGTCGGTGCGGTTGGAATAAAAACTCTCCCGCACCAGGAGTTCCACATGGCCCAGATCCACATACCCCAGGTTGATGGTGATTTTCTCGCTGTCCGCCGCCTTCGGTCGAAGGTCCTGCACCGTGCCCATCTCCTACCATCCTCCCGCCATCCGTCTGGATGGTATCTAGGAGGAAGGATTTGGGATTCAAGCGGCTCTTAAGCGATGACCCCCCATTTTTACACAGCGCCGATGCCGACGAGGCCCAGGTAATGTATCGCCTAACCACCCAGGACGCCGGGGGAGGAACCCCCCGAGGGTTGACCGAGGGACCAAACAGACAAGGGGAAGCTTCCGAGGCGCAAGGATTTTCGGACGCACACGGTCCTATCCGGTGGATAGGGCGGCAGATTGTTCATGATATGGATGGTGCGCGAGGGAACAACTGATGCGCGGTACAGATCGTGATTGAACAAGTCCGTCACGTGGCCCGGCTCGGACGCGGATTGTGACCCGCTTGGCCACCATCGGCTACGAGGGCGCCTCCCTGGGCGATGTCATCCGGCGGCTCACAGACGCCAAGGTGAAGGTTGTGATCGATGTTCGCGCGATTGCCGCGTCACGCAGACCCGGCTTCTCGAAGACTATGCTCGCGGCCAGCCTAGGCGAGGCGGGGATCGGATACCGCCACCTGCGCGCGCTGGGCACGCCCAAGCTGGGGCGCCAAGCGGCACGGGCGGGACGAATTGACGAGATGCGGGCGATGTTCGAGGCTCACCTGGAGGAACCCGAGGCTCAGGCGCAACTGGCCCAGGCGACCGAGATCGCCGCCGAGATGCCGGCCGCTTTGCTCTGCTATGAAGCCCAGGCGGGTCGCTGCCATAGGGCGATCGTCGCGGAGCGGATTTGCGTGACCCTCGGCTGCTCAAGTATCGATCTTTGAGAATTCAATCGCGCTCTTCTCGAGCGCCCCGTGAAGGGAATCCTCATGCCAAACGCACTCATTGTCGGCACCTCGCGGGGTATTGGCCTTGGCCTGGTGCGGGAGTTCGCCTCGCGTGGCTGGGACGTGACCGCCACCGTCCGCAGCGCGGCCGGCGCGCCGGAACTCGCAAAATTGGCCGAGGCTTCAGACGGCAAGCTTCGCATCGAGACCGTCGATACAGCCGATGTCACGTCCGGTGAGGCTCTGCGCAGCCGTCTGGGCGCTGAGACCTTCGATCTCGTCCTGGTCAACGCCGGTGTGGGTGGCCCGGCCGGAAAGAACCCGCGCACGGTCTCACGCGACGAATTCGCCGACCTCTTGGTTACCAACGCCTTGGGACCCGTTCGCCTGGCCGAGCTACTGGCCAAGCAGTTGCGGCCCGACACTGGTGTCGTGGGGTTCATGACCTCGCAACTCGGCAGCGTCGCGGGCAACACCAACGGAGGTATAGAACTTTACCGCGCCAGCAAGGCCGCCTTGAACTCCATGGTTCGCAGCTTTGCCGCCCGCCACAAGGACAAGGGCCTCGCCGTTCTGGCTCTGCATCCCGGCTGGGTGCGCACCGACATGGGCGGGCCCAACGCCGACATCGACGTGGGGACGAGCGCGCGGGGCATCGCCGATGTGGTTGAGCGCGCGCGAGGCGACCGGCATGACGGGTTCTTCGACTACAAGGGTGACGAACTCCCATGGTGAGCAGCCGTTGCACCAGGCAGCACGCCGTGGAGGGAATTCCGGGTGCTGATCTACCAGCGATCTGGACGGGGTCGTCGCGAGCGCGTGAAGTCGGCGACCTGGCGATCCAGGATGGACGCGGACGAGAAGGTGGAGCCCTGCCTGGGGGCCATCGAGCAGTGGGATCAAGGGGATTGGGCCCGCACCGGCTCCGCCGGCCGCTAGAAGGCCCGGCGAGCCAAATCTATCCGCCACCAATCATGTCGATCAGCGATGCAGGTCCATGGGCAGCGGGAACGATCCTGAATGGTAGCGCGATTGCCGTGAGGTGTCCCTGGCCGGCTTAGATGGAAATTGCTTCGATCATCGGACTCGCTTGCTTCATCGCCGCCTGTTTCCTCGCGGCGCTGACGGGCGCGTTGTTTCGTCCCGGCGAATGGTACGAGCGATTGAAGAAGCCGTCATGGCGGCCACCGAACCGGCTTTTCGCCCCGGTGTGGACCATCCTCTATCTGATGATTGCGGTTGCTGGGTGGCTGGTCTGGCGGAAAGCCGGCTTCGCCAACGCCGGTTTGCCCTTGGTGGTGTACGCATTGCAGCTCATTCTCAACGCCGCGTGGACGCCGCTCTTCTTCGGCCTGCACCGCCCCGATCTCGGCTTCGTCGATATCGTTCTGGTGTGGATGTCCATCATCGCGACCATCGTGCTTTTCTACCCGATCCACGTCGTCGCCGCATTGCTGCTCGTGCCCTACCTTGCGTGGGTTACATTCGCCGCCGCGCTGAATTTCGCCGTGTGGCGTCTGAATTCGGTGGCGTCGCCGCAAGCATAACCGGGCGTCGACGATATCGCGCCACCGCCACCTCGCCGACTTCCCGCTCGTCACCAGACCCTGGTGCCCGGTGCTCCCTTGAAAGGGCCGGCGACATCATAGGAGATCCACCCTCCATAAAAATTTCCGGGTTGTGGCGTCACGCGCTCGTCATCGACGAAGCAGCCGTCAAAAGGCCACGCGTAAAAAGCGACATGATCGCGCAAGGACCTGAAGGCTGGGTTCGGATTTGGATAGCTCCAGGCCACATCGCGCAGCGTTTCGCCGTGAACGAGGACATCGAAGTAGATCGCTTCGCCTTTCCACTCGCAGAAAGAACGGCGGCGCGACCCCTTAAGGACCAACGGCGCGATATCAGCCGGTGGAAAGTAATAGGTTGGCGGATGACTTTTTTCTAACGTCCGTATGCCTCTTTGCGTGATGGCGATGATGACATCGCGATGCACGATCTTGAGGCGGCGTTGGCTTGGCTCAGCCACCGCCGGCCGCGGATATGACCAGACGCTTTCCTGTCCCGGTCCGGTAGGATCGAGAATGACCTTCATGAAGAGGGCTCCTTCACTGACCGTGGCATTGTCATGAACCGCAGCCCACCGAGAGCAAGGTCGCACGAGAAGGCTCGGCCTATGGCGACCACGCCGATGCGCCGCAACCGATGAGTATCGAGCAGAATATCAGTGCGATAGGGAACAAAGTTGTCGAACGGCAGCCGAACCGTCAGCCACTCGGCGGAGGCCGTGAAGATTTGGCGATAGGATTGCCACGGCCTGGTAAGGGCGTCCGTCCGCAGATGAATGCCATACTCCTCACCATTGCCGAATACGTCGAGTTCGATCCCGCTCCAGGCGACGGCATCGACGACCCCGCCATCAGGCGACAGATCGAGGGCGATCTGAACAAAGCCGCCATTGTTCTCAAGGCTGACGTCGCCACGCATGCGGATGGCGGCCCGGCCGGCGATTGCGTCGCGGACCATAATCCCTTTGGAGACACCGCCCATGACCTGGTCGGTGAAGAGCTGCCAGCTGCTACCGATCGCTGCGATGGGTGGCTCGCGGCTTAGGTCGTCTATGATAGCAGGCGCAGCCGACATTCCTCCGTTCCCTCCGCGCATCCCTAGGCTGGTCTGCACCCTAGACGAGCGGGAACAGGGTGCCGCGCCGGGGCTACCGATCGCCCCTGCCACCCCGCCAACGCCGGGTTGAATCATGCCATCATCGGAACCCGATATTCCAGCCTCATCCCTTCGGTGAGTTCATAGCATGAATGGGAAAATGGCACTGAAGACTGCAACCTGCGTCTGCAGACCTCAGCCGGCGTCGCTGAAAGATCATCCTTGTGCGGTCTGCGCTCAACGTCGACCAAGGGTCCGGGCGCCACCCCTGTCGCACCGCCCGCGACGACGGTCGCCAATGCCTCGGTCAGACATTCAGCCTGGCTCACTCGCCCAGGAGGTGAAGTGCGATCTCGCGCATATGGGCCCGCTGGCGATGCTCGAAGAGGTAGATCGCCTGCCACGTGCCCAAGGCGGGTCGCCCTTGCATCACGGGGACAGACAAGTGCACGGACGTTAGGGCGGTGCGAAGGTGCGCCGGCATATCGTCAGCGCCCTCGTCATCGTGGCGGTATCGGGTAGGGTCCTCCGGCGCAATCGCCTCGAAATAGGCCTCCAGGTCGGCGCGCACTTCCGGCGCGGCATTTTCCTGAATCAGGAGAGAAGCCGAGGTGTGTCGACAAAAGATCGTCAGGAGCCCGATCGTCACGTTCTGACCAGTGACCCAGCCTTCGACCTCGCGGGTGATATCGAGCAGCCCCCGACTTGGTGTCTGAATTCTCAGCAGAGTGGCGGCTTGTCGCATGCGTGCAGCCTTAAGCGAGCAAGTTCTACTGGTCGATCACGAGCCAAGCCGGCGCGCAACGCCGCTAACCCCCTAAGAGGCCGGTTTTATCGCTTTTGAGCGGCGCATGGCCTTGACCATGCGCCAAACCAGGAACAGCAACGCTCCCAGTACCAGAGGGATCAGCAGCGGGGCCGTGAAGGCGACCAGCACGGTCAGGACAGCCAGCCCGTCCTCCGCCAACGACACTACCGGGTTGCCCAGCCCTGCGGTGGTGGCTGTCGAGGCAAGGCGCGTACCACTCTGGGCGGTGTGGAATGCCAACGCCGTCGGCGCTCCTATGATCAGCGCGGCAATCGCGGCGACGGACGGATCGGCTTTTCCCAGCACGGCGTAGGTCGCCAACGCGCCGGCGGCGGGACGGGCGACTGTACCGAAAAGGCCGAGCGCATGGTCCACGAGCGGGACCTTGTCGGCGATAAACTCCGCCGCCGCCGCCACGCCCAACGATGCCAATGCTGCCGGAGAACCCAGCCAGCCGACGTGCTCGTTGAGTGACACGCCAAATAAGTGAAAACGAGCCGCCACCGCTAACATCAGGAGCGGGAGAAAGGTTTTCAACCCGCTGGCAGCCGCTAGTCCCAGCCCCAGCAGCACCGGCAGTATCAAGCTTTCCATTACCTACCGCCGCCGCCCCAGGGACCAAAACAGAGAGCACACCTTACCGTTCATGCAAGCTCTCCACGAGCGTTCCGGCGTAAGAATTTCCTGGCCAGGGCGCCGGGAGCTTGAAGAGCCGGAAACTTATCTGCTGACATGATGGCCCCGCAAGGCGTCGCGGTCAGCCGCGAGGTCACGTCTCGCCCAAGGGCCAAATGGGTGCTCGGGGGAAAAACTCCTGCCCGGAGTTCGCTCGGAAATCGCGTGGCTCACCTCATAGTGTAGATGCGGCAAAAGGCCCTGAAGGTCGCCGGCGCTGCTCGCCAGGGAAAGCTGTACGGAACGTCGCCGACGGCCACTCTAGACGTTGGGTGGATTGCGTCGAAGCGGGAGCTTCTGACTCACAGGCGAAGTTCGGAACGTCCGCTTGTGGGCAGCCGCCCCGCGCACCTCAAACACAAGATGTGCCGCGGCCGGGGAGGTGAACCCGGAGCGGCTGACAGGACGGCCGGCCGTCCCGCTTCCGCATGTAAAAGATCCAGGATCGCGCGGGACGGCGGCAGATGAGCCCTCGGGAGGAAGGATCGGCCGGTTCTCAGATCAGCCGGCTGTCATAGGCCCAATGAAGCAGCGCTTGTCGCTGCCGGGGGCGGCAGAACAGATCGCCCGGATCGCAATTGCGTCGGATCTGCTGGACATGGCGGCGCATAGCTTTCCAGCGACCGAACTGGCGATTGTCTTCATCAGCCATCCGGCGACCCATGTAATAGCGGCAATACCATTGAAACCAGCCGCGCGGGTCGGAGGGATGGATCCAGCCCTTCTCCCGCCAGACTGAGAGGGGCTGGCTGGCGTCGACCCCGAAGAAATTTAGTGCCGGGTTGCGCGCCCGCGGCGAGAGCTTGGCTTTCGCGAACCAGGTTTTCGGAAATTCTTCCCTGCAATCGGTCATGTATTTTCCCCCGAAGACACCCAACTCAAGCATCAGCTTGGGCGTGAGTTCGGGCTTGAACGCCTCGGCGAAGTTCAGTCCGGATGGCTCGGTCAGCTCGTAACTGTACCCTCGCTGCATCTTGTCGTTCACGCTGACAATGTTTCTCGTCATAGAGGATTCTCAGTGCCGTTGGCTGCCTCGATGGCGACCCGCAATCGTGACCCCAGACGGCGGGGCGTCGAGGCGTGTTCGATCAAGGCTGGGCTGGGAACTCCAGTTTGGCTGTGTCGTAGCCCAGAGCCTTGGCCCTTCCGACCAAGCCCTTGAGCGTGGCGGGGTCCACGTGTGGATCGCGCGTGTAGATCCACAGATTCTCGAAGGAAGGGTCGGAGGAGATGAACCAGCTGTAATCGTCGCCGTGGTCAAGGACCCAATAGTCGCGGTCCACGGGGACCAGGCCGAAGAGGCGGTAGCTGACGTGCAGCTTGGCGTTGGTTCCAGGATCAAGGATCGTCCCTGGACCCCCGATGGCCTTTTCCTTGCCGGCCGGCGTGCCCGCATGGCAGGTGTCGCGCGCGGCGATTTTGGTCGCGGAGACCTGTCTGTATTCAGTGGCCCCGGCGACGCAGCCGTCGGTAAGCTTCATCGGCCGGCGGCCGATCTCGATCCAGACGCCGCTGTAGAAGCGGGCGACATCAACGCTTTTGGCAGGCGCGGGCGCGTTGACTTCCCCGGCGGTGGCCGCGCCGCACCCCAGCAAGGCCGCCGCGGCGCCCGCGATCAAGATCGTTCTCGCTGTCATGTTGGTGTCCTCTTTCCTCTCCGGCGGGGGCATGCTCGGCAGATGGCCAGGCGTCGATGCCGCGAGCGTTCTACGATTCGCAGAGGACGCCGGTTCAGTTCCTCTGGGCAAATCGGGATCGGCACGATCGTGGAGCCCTGTGAACGCCCCAATCGCTGAAAGTCTCACGCGAAATTCGCCTGGACGCCGCAACGCAGCCGAGAAGCGGACGCTTCCAGCGTCCGACAGGGGTGGATCCTTGCCCGGTATCCGGCGCCGAACGTCCCCAATCGGGCAGGACGTGAATGTCTACTCTTGGCGCCCAGCTGCCGAGGAGCGGTCGAGGCTCATTTTAGGTCCAGCGGCTTGCTTGAACTTCCACCCCACCAAAGATCGCCGATTTGGCCTGGACGCCAAAGTCCGGCTCCACTGCGGACGCGGCGTCCAGCGCGGCTGTGTGTTCCGCCGACAGAGTGAGGTCGAAAGCTTTCAGCGTGTCCTTCAATTGTTCGGGGCGACTTGCGCCCAGGATCACCGACGCGACGCCCGGCCGCGCGACGACCCAGGCGATCGCCACCTCGGCAAGCGGCCTATCCAACTGGCCTGAGACGGTTTTCATGGCGTCCAGCACCGCCCAGTTGCGATCGGTAAACTTACTGAAAGGACCGGAGAAGGGGTTGGCTCCCGTCAGGCGGCCCTCGCCGACCGCGCTGTCGCCCTGGCGCGAATATTTCCCGGTCAGGAACCCACCCGCAAGAGGGCTCCACGGCGTCAAGCCCATGCCGAACTCGCGAGCGGCGGGAACCTGTTCCCGCTCCAGCTGGCGCGCTACGAGCGAGTACTCGAGCTGCAGGGCGATCGGTCCCGGCACGCCACGTTCGGCGGCCAGCGTCGCCATCTTGGCCGCATACCAGGCGGGAGCGTTCGACAGCCCATAGTAGCGGATCTTGCCGGCGCGGATCAGGCCAACGAAGGTATGAAGCGCTTCCTCCGCAGGCGTCACCGTGTCCCAGATGTGCATCCAGTACAGGTCGATATAGTCGGTCTTCAGGCGGCGCAGGGAGCCTTCGACGGCGCGTATCGCGTTCTTCGCTCCCGAGCCGCCGAAGTTCGGATTGCCAGGATCACCATTCCAGCCGAACTTCGTTGCAAGCACCAGCTTGTCGCGCAATCCCCGTTCGGTAACCCAGTCGCCAATCAGTTCCTCGCTGCGACCGCCGGTGTAGACCTCCGCCGTGTCGACGAAGTTCCCACCGGCTTCGACGTAGGCGTCGAATACCGCTCGGCTGACGTCGTCCGGCGACCGCCACCCGTCGCCCCCGAAGGTCATGGCGCCAAGCGCCGCGGGGCTGACGATCAGGCCGGATCGGCCGAGGGTTCGATAAGCGGGGAGGAGCATGGCGTTCCTTGGTGAATTGGTCTTCGTGAAGAAGGCGGTTAGCCTCTACCCGACGAGGTCGCCGGTTTAAACGCTTCGCGCCACGGGGAATATGTTGAACGTCCTGTTTCCGGACGTGCGCGGGAGTCCGCTCGTGGCGGATTGTGTTGAAAAACTCCTGGTCGCCTCCGACCGAGGGTCGTTCTTACATATGGTCGCCGATTGGGTGGAACAACATACTGACGCTCAGCGACTTCGCGCAACGCCGTTGCTAAGTTTTCACGCAGATGAACAGTTTTCCGAGTTTTTCAACACAATCGGCGCGAAAGGGACGTCGGCAGTGTCCGCATTGTGTCGGCCACGGATGAGCGACCGGGCGCCAATCATCCCGACCCCGCGCGTCTCTCAGTGCCTTTGAGGAAAAAGGCACTGAAGCGGATCAACGGAACCCCACCTCGCCATTCGCGTCGGGAACTATCCGGTTGGCCGGCCATGTGACCTAACGCCGCAAATTCTAACTTGAGTGCGACGCGGGAAGCTCAGGCTGCTATGGCTGTGCACGGGCGTGTTTCGAGAAATGGACAAGCAGTGTCCCGAAACGCCGAAGCGCGCATCCTGAGGGGGAGGTCGCCGTGGGATTCCTGTCGAGGCTTGAGAACTTCTATCTCAATGTTCTGCGCGTGCTCATCCTCGTCGCAGCCACGCTCGCTCTGATCGTCGTTGGGCTGGGCGTCGCACGATCAGTTCCAATGTTGTCCGCGGCGCTGGGTCCCAAACAACCCGTCATCGAAGCGTCTGGCGCAACACTGGGAGATTTCGTCGCTGAGCGAAACGCACAAGGTCGCCCGGTCGGCGGTGACGAACAGGGGCAGGAGGAGCCAACGCCGGTAGCGGCGCCTCAAAACATATACAACGCAGCCGTTCTTCTCCAGGGCTATGCCAAGAACCGGGTTGGCGTAGAGCTTGCGACGGACAAGCTGACAGCCGTTCTTGTTGAGAAGCGGGACAGCATTCCGACCGCCTACCAAGAACGCTACGGCGACAGCCTCAATGCGCTTGCCAACCAGCTGAGCGAGTCGACAGGCCGTCCGCTGAGTTGGGACAACGTCGGCGCCCTGCTCGATTGGCATGCTGCAAAGTTCAAGGCCCAGGCTGACGAGATCGAAAACAAGAAGGCAGTTGATCGCGTGGAGGGACTTCAATCGCTCCTGGTCGCCGGTGGCGCATTGGCCATCTTCCTGCTCATCGTTTTCTGTTTCCTGGTCGTCAAAATCGAGCGCAATCTGCGCCTCGTGCGGACGGTCGCGGTGGACACTTTGCCCGGTGCTGCAGCCGCGTCCCAGCGGACGTAGGGCCAGCAGTGCTGGCCACGCCTCCGGCAATCGGACAGTTGCAACTGGTGAGGTTGGGGCGCGATGCTTGCTCATAAGTTCATGACAAATCGTCGACCGTTGTCTCCGGCGGGGTCGGTCGCGGCAATCATTTTGACGTCGGCCCTTCTGTCGGCTCTGGCGTTGTCGGGCTGCAGCAAGAGCTCAGACGAAACGAAACCAAAATCTGTCGACACTACGATAACCGGAGAGGCCGCCCCTCAGAATACCGCCGCAACCGCTTCGCCAGATGCGCAGGCAGAGGCCGCCTCCGCGGCAGCCAACGCGGCGGCAGCCGAGGCCAACGTGGCAGCGGCGGCAGCCAACGCGGCAGCGGCTGTAGCGGCCGCGCCGAGTGCAGATCCTTACGCCGCTGACAAGACCGCCGAACGTGACGCAGACGCCTCCACCGGTCAGGGGCCAAATGGCGCCGCGACAAGCAATGGCGGGACTGCTGCCGCTTCGGGGGGCGTCACGCGCTATGCCTGCGCCTTTGCGCCAGACTTATCCTCCAACCCATTGCCGGGCGTGAGCGGCCTCTCGCCGGTCGTCGACGAACCTCGATCCTGCATCAACGGTCGCACCGCCTATGCGCGAACGAAAGGGGGCGGCCTCGCCCGCGTGATGCTCAGCGACCACGACCGACGGCTGTCGGTCATGTCCTTCTCGCCTGATCGCCGTACATTCACCCGCCAGGACTTCATCCTGGACGCCAACCGATACACGACGGCTCGCCGAGACGGGGGCGATTTGATAGCCATCGTCTGTCCGGCTACCGGCGGCGCTGGAGACGTTTTTTCGGTGCAGACCCGACTGGCCACAGCCCACAGCGCCATGCGGACCGCGCTCGGAGGTGTCACCCCGGCTCGCCGGATGACTTGGCGCTGTACCGTGACCTAGTTTCTGGCCGGCTGGTCGTCCCGTCAAGCCGCCCATTCCGCCGACAGCGCCTCGGCCTGTTGCAGCACGTTTTGAACTGCGGCGTCCTGGAGATCGGGCGGGTAGCCGTACTTGCGGAGGATGCGCTTGATCAAGACCCGGATACGGGCGCGAGCGTTCTCACGGTGCATCCAATCCACCGTGAGGCTGTTCCTCACGCTTTCCACCAGCTCGTGGGCGATCACGCGCAGGTGCGGGTCGCCCATCAGTTCGCGGGCGCTCTGGTTCTCCGCAAGGGCGTCGTAGAAAGCGATCTCTTCATCGCTGAGGCCCGTGTCCTCGCCGCGTTGACGTTCCGCCCGGATGTCCTTGGCCAGAGCGATCAGTTGTTCGAGCACTTCGGCCGTGGTGATCGCGTTGGCATGGTAGCGGGCCATGGCCGCCTCGAGACGCTCGGTGAATGCCCGAGACTGGGTGACGTTGCTCCGGCTCCGCGAGTGCACTTCGCCGTTGATGAGCTTCCTCAGCGCCTCGATGGCGAGGTTCTTCTTTTCCGTCGTCCTGACCTCGGCCAGGAATTCGTCTGAGAGGACGGAGATGTCCGGGCTCGCAAAGCCGGCCGCCCGCATGATGTCGATGATCTCGGTCGATACCACCGCGCGGCTGATGATCTGTTGGATAGCCAGGTCCCGCTCTGCGGGGCTTCTCTTACCGGACATCGCGGAACTCTTGGCGAGGGCTGCGCGGATCGCCTGATAGAAGCCCACCTCATCGCGGATCGGGCGCGCCTCGTCGCTCGCCGCCGCTAGAGCGAAGGCTTTGGTGAGCCCTACTACCGCGTCCGCGTACCTGCGGTGGGCGCGCTTCTTGCCCTCGTCGGTTTCTTCCTTGGCGGCGTCGGCTTGTTGGAGGTCGAGTACCCAGTTCATCGCCCCGGCCATGATGCCAAGCCGCGCCTGCGAGGACGTTTCTGGGGCGAGTACCGCTCGGTAGTCGAAACCGCCGCGCATGTCTGGGCGGAACATCGCCCGGACAACCTCATACCTCTCCAGCATAACGCGTACGGCCTGCGCCCCATCGATGCCGGTCTCGTCGCGGTCGCCCGGAGAATAGTCGCCGAGGGCGTTCTTCAGGTTTTGGGCTACTCCAATGTAGTCGACCACCAGGCCGGCAGGCTTGTCGCGGAACACGCGGTTCACCCGGGCGATCGCCTGCATCAGACCGTGACCCCTCATTGGTTTGTCCACGTACATCGTGTGCATCGAGGGGGCGTCAAAGCCGGTCAGCCACATGTCGCGCACGATGACGAGTTTGAGCGGGTCGCTGGCCTTCTTGGCGCGTTTGGCGAGGAGTTCCCGCCGCGCCTTCGGCCGCTTGCCAATGTGCTTCTGCCAAGCGAGCGGATCGGAGGCTGCGCCGGTCATCACCACCTTGATCGCGCCGGCCTGGTCATCGTCGCTATCCCACCCCGGCCGGAGCTTGGCGATCGCCTCGTACAGAGCCACGCAGATGCGGCGGCTCATGCAGACGATCATGGCCTTGCCGTCCATGGCCTCCTGGCGGGCCTCGAAGTGGGTCACCAGGTCTTCCGCGATGAGCCCCAGCCGTTTCTCCGCGCCGACCAAGGCCTCGACGCTCGACCACTTGCGCTTCAGGCGCTCCTGCTCGGTCGCGGCTTCGTCCTCGGTGAGGTCGGCGATCTCGGCGTCGATATGTGGCTTCTCGTCTTCGTCCAGTTCGATCCGCGCCAGGCGGCTTTCGTAATAGATGGGGACGGTGGCGCCATCCTCCACGGCGCGGCTGATGTCGTAGATGTCGATGTAGTCGCCGAACACGGCCGGCGTGTTCACATCGTCATGCTCGATCGGCGTGCCCGTGAAGCCGATGAAGGAGGCGTTGGGCAGGGCGTCGCGCATGTACTTGGCCAGGCCATAAGAGATCTCCCCTGCCCTGGAGACCTTGGCCTTAAGCCCATATTGGCTGCGGTGGGCTTCATCAGCGATCACGATCACGTTTCGCCGTTCGGTGAGCACTGGATAGGTAGTCTCGCCCTCTTCGGGCGTGAATTTCTGCAGGGTGGTGAAAATCACCCCGCCCGAGGGTCGATCCAGCAATCGCCGCAGGTCGTCGCGGTCGGCCGCCTGCTGCGGGGTCTGGCGCAGGAGGTCCTTGCATTGGCTGAACGTGTTGAACAGCTGATCGTCGAGGTCGTTGCGGTCGGTAAGCAGGACCAGGGTGGGGTTCGCCATGTCCGGATGCTTGACGATCTTTCCGGCATAGAAGGCCATCAGCAGGCTCTTGCCAGAGCCCTGGGTATGCCAGATCACGCCGACTTTTTGGTCACCACCCTGACGGGTGGCCGCGATCGTCCGGTCCACGGCGTACCGGACCGCGTGGAACTGGTGATAGCCGGCGAGGATTTTGACGACGCCCGTGCCGAGGTCGCCGAAGACGATGAAATCCTTCAAGAGGGCGAGGAAGCGATCCGGCTGGAATACGCCCTTGATCACCGTTTCAAGCTCTGGCGTGCCCTTTGGGGCCAGGTCATCGCCGGTGACTGTTCGCCACGGCATGAACCGCTCGCGGTCCGCGGTGAGCGAGCCGATGCGACCTGCCATGCCGTCCGAAATGACTAGCACGGCGTTGGTGCGGAACAGCGAGGGTATCTGCGCCTTGTACGTCTGGAGCTGGTTGTAGGCGCCGTCCATAGTGGCGTTCTCATCGCCGGGGTTCTTGAGTTCGATCACCGCCAGTGGCAGGCCGTTGACGAAGATCACGATATCGGGGCGTCGGTTCGCTCCCTGCTCGATTACCGTGAACTGGTTCACCGCCAGCCAATCGTTGTTCTCCGGATCGTCGAAATCGACGAGGCGGGCCTGTTCGCCGCCGATCGAGCCGTCGTCCCGCTTCACTTCCACCGGCACGCCCTCGACAAGGTATCGATGCAGGCGGCGGTTCTCCTCAGTGAGCGAGGGCGTCTCGACCTTGAGTAGCTTGGCGGAGACTTCCGCCCGCGCTTCCGCTGGAAGGAAAGGGTTGAGCCGCGCGATGGCGGCCTTCAGCCGACCTGCCAGGATCACATCGCCGTAGCTCCCCCGTTCGGGCGTAGCGCTGTCGGGCCCGATCTCAAGGCCGTTGGCGGTTGCGTAGCCAAGCTCCGCCAACCAGGCGATGGTCGCTTCCTCGACGTGGCTCTCCGCGATGCCGACGCTCACACGACAGCCTCTATCGATTTCTCGGCGTCCTTCACGCGGATTTCCCCAGAGATGAGTTTGGGGAGGAGAAGGTCGCGGGTTTGCGCGAGTGTTCGCCCCTCCTCAATGTTCAAGAGCGCACGCAAAAAAAGCGGATTTACCGCTGCCTCAAATTTACTCAGTAAATCGTCTGACCCGATCACAGTGGTTCCGCCCTGGATCGTGCTTGTCGTAATAGTATCAAAGACCGAACCGTGAGCTCCGTGAACAAATGTCTCCACGAGATTTCCAAAGGCCAGGTAGAGCCAAAACGGCCGCGCACGATTTGTCTCCAGAGCGTAGCAGGTCTGGTTCATCGCCATGTCCCGCCCGAACAGCAGGAACCGGCCGGTGGTCGCACCTCTTGCGACAACAACTGTCGCAAATTTGGGTATCAAACGTGTGGCGCTCTCTGCCAGCCCCCGCTCGCTAATGGTGCGCTCAGTTTCCAATAGGAACGGCTGTCCACACTGGCTGACATCCTTGGCGCTCGCCCAGAGAATGCTCCCATTCCAGTATTCCGGGTTGTTAGTTCGTGGTGTCCCCCCCGAGATAATACGGCACTGATCGAGTAGTGGGCCAATTATCCAGCCCTCCGGCTTTCCATGATCATCAAGCCGATCAGGAAACAACGACCAGATTTCGGGAGCAAGATAGGGCGGAGAACCTTCTATTTTCGCACGTGTGGGACCGAAATCAACGAACCAGTCTTTGAAAATCGCCCGTGCCATCGCCTCCAGCGTCTGGTTCATTCGCCGGTTCAGGTCGATCTTGTTATCTAAGCTACGCAGGACGGACGCAATCGCTTTCTGTTCCCTCAAAGACGGCAGAGGTATCGGGAATGTTGGAAACTCCTTCAGTGCAATGCGGTCGACGGTAGCCCCGTAGATCGTCCTGCTCTCAAGAAATCTCTGAAAAGGTGGTGAAATATAGAGATACAAGAAAAAGTGTGGGTCTAGCCTGGAACGATCAACTCGAACCAACCCCATCCGCCGACCTAGGCAACACTCAAGCCCCTTCGGGATAATAGCGGCTTGGCCAAGTCGAGTTTCGTAAGAAAAAACCACATCATCAGTGGTTGGCTTTACACGGCGGGTCCATCTTCTAAAATCTTCAGGCGTTACGTGGCGCGCGGCACCCAGATCAATTCGTCCCGCCTCAAGCGATCCGATACCGAGAAAGACTGGTCCACGGTCGACCGTGTTTGGTGTTGCGTGTGGTCCGTCAAATATGTTGGCTACATCTCCGATAGCCACTAGCGGCCAGTCACCCATCAATGGCGACCAGCGCTAGACCAGACTTGATTTGGGCTGTTAGGCTGTCCGCCTCCGCAAACTGTCCCTCTAGCTTTTGCCGAAGGGCGGCAAATCGCTGCGGAAAGGGAACTCCGTCATCCTCTGGCTCTGTAGCGCCGACGTAGCGCCCAGGCGTCAGAACATGGCCATGCTCCCTAATTTCCTTCAAAGGGGCGGCCCTACAGAAGCCGGCCACGTCCGAGTAGACGCTGAGACCTGGTAAGCCTCGCCATAAATGGTAGGCGTCTGTGATTTTGGCCACGTCCTCGTCCGTCAGCTCCTTGCGGGTTCGGTCGACCGGCGTTCCGAGCTTGCGAGCGTCGATGAACAACACCTCGCCTCGGCGGTCACGGAACCCACCGCCTGGGTTCTTGTTGCGGGCAAGAAACCACAGGCACGCGGGAATTTGGGTTGAGTAGAAGAGTTGGCTGGGCAGAGCCACCATGCAATCGACGACATTCGCCTCGACCATTGCCCGGCGGATCACGTCCTCACCGCTTTGGCTGGAAGACATAGAACCGTTGGCGAGCACCACGCCCGCCGTGCCGTTGGGCGCGAGGTGCCAAAGGATGTGCTGGAGCCAGGCATAGTTAGCGTTGCCGGCCGGCGGTGGACCGTAGGTCCACCGCCCATCCTCGCGCAACCGTTCCCCGCCCCAGTCCGACACATTGAACGGCGGGTTGGCCAGGATATAGTCGAAGCGGAGGTCCTTCAATTCGTCCTTGTGAAAACTGCCCTCGTTGTTCCAGCGGATGTCGGCGTCGATGCCGCGCACGGCGAGGTTCATCTTGGCCAGACGCCAGGTCGTGTTGTTGCTCTCCTGACCGTAGATGGCGATGTCGCCGATCCGGCCGCCATGGCTCTCGACGAACTTCTCCGACTGGACGAACATGCCGCCAGAGCCGCAGCAGGGGTCGTAGACGCGGCCCTTGTATGGTTCGAGCATCTCGACCAGCACGCGCACCACGGACCTAGGCGTATAGAACTCGCCGCCACGCTTGCCCTCGGAACCAGCGAACCCGCCGAGGAAATACTCGTAAACGCGGCCCAGCATGTCCCTGGCCTTGTCGCCCGGCTCGCCCATGGCTATGCCGGAGACGAGATCGATCAGCTCGCCGAGCATCACCTTGTCGAGCGCCGGGCGGTTGTAGTCCTTGGGGAGCACGCCCTTCAGGCCCGGGTTGGCCTCCTCGATCGCTTGCATAGCGTCGTCAATGAGCTTGCCGATCGTAGGCAGCTTCGCGTTGGCCTGGAGCTGAGACCAGCGCGCCGCCGGCGGTACCCAGAACACGTTCTCAGCCAGGTACTCGTCAGGGTCTTCAGCGGCACCGGCATCCTCGACCAGGAGCGCCGCATGCTTTGCCTCAAAGGCGTTGGAGATGTGTTTGAGGAAAATCAGGCCGAGGGCGACGTGCTTGTAGTCTGATGGCTCCAGGTTCTTACGCAGCTTGTCGGCGGCCAGGAACATCTGGGCTTCGAAGCCGAGGTTCGCGCCGTTGCCCTTGACGGGCTTCGGGGTAGGTCCGCCCTCAGCATTTTTGCGCGGCCGTCCTCGCGGCATTCTCGCCCCCTAAGTCCTTGATCGTCGTTCGCCCCTGCAGGGACGCCCAGTGAGATATCACAATTGGAACCGCGGCGAGCCGCAATGGCGATCGGTCGGGAGAATCGAGCCGCTTTCCATTCCTTGGGCGCCGGCTTGGGCTGCGACATCCGAGGCCTGAAGACGCCCCATGTCTCGGCGTTCCGCCTGACAGCCGCCGACAGTGCCTTTGGGGGAAAAGGCACTATCGACAGAATCTGCCATCGCCATCGGGGTGAATTCGCCACCCGGCACGCCGCCCCCCCGTCTCATAGGTGGCCCGCAGGTATTCCGCGCGCTGGTGCCTAGGAGGAGAAGTCCGCGCGAGCCCGCGACGATTAGGCCTCTTCCGTCCAATCCGTTACCCTGCGATTGTATGGTCGGGGACGAACTGAGGTCAGTCTTTGAGTTTAGACTTCATCTCCATTCGACTGGGGCCGAGATATCATGATCGAGTCGGGGATGAGGGTCAGGGTTACGGACGATCCTTCTCGGTTCGGAACCGCCACAGCTGATGTCCAGGAACGGAATGGTCGCCTCTACCGCTTCGTCGATCTCTTCGACGGATCCAGAAGGCTCATTCTGGATTCGCGTTTAGAGCCGCTGGCCGACGCACCTGACGCCGTCTCTGACCTCGCGGCGATGCGGCTCTCGGCGCCCGACGATCTCGGTCGAATTCTGACCCATATCCGACTTACCGGACATCTGGCGGACCTCATCTATAGCATGGAGGCGTCCAACACAGAGTTCCATGCCTTTCAGTTCAAGCCGGTCGTCAAGATCCTGAATTCGGCGTCGAAGGGCTTGCTCATCGCCGACGAAGTGGGGTTGGGCAAGACCATCGAAGCGGGGCTGGTGTGGAAGGAACTGGCGGCCCGATACGACGTCCAGCGCCTGCTTGTGGTCTGCCCCAAGTCGTTGCAGGACAAATGGCGCTTCGAACTCAGCAGCAAGTTCGGCATGGCGGCCACCGCCGACAACGCGGCAGAATTGCTCGCGATCCTCAAGGATGTTGAAACGCGGGGCGGTGACTTCGCGGTCGTGGCGACCCTCTCCGGGGTTCGCTCTCCTCGCGGCTGGGACGACACAGAAACGCCCGCCAAGGGCGGCCGCGCAGACCTCGCGCGGTTCCTGGCCGAGCGAAGCGGCGGCGAACCCCTTTTCGACATGGTGGTGTTCGATGAGGCCCACCACCTGAGAAATCCGGAGACGGCCTCGCACAAGACCGCCCGCCAGATCGTCGAACTAGCCGACTACAAGCTCATGCTCTCGGCGACGCCGATCAATCTGCGCAGTGAAGATCTTCGTTCGCTCCTCCGCCTGGTGGAGCCCGACCTATTCGACCGACAATCGATCTTCGACATGCTGCAGACCGAGAACGTCCCCATCGTCGCCGCGCGGGAACGGGCCTTGGCGTCCGGCTCGACGCTCAGCGAGATCGCCGAAGCCATCGATGCGATTGCGCCGGGACAGCTGCTACGGACTGATCGCCGCCTGGACATCCTCAAGGAACAGTTGGCCGGCGACCCGACAACGGACACGCCCGCTCGCCGCGCCGATATTGCATCGCGTCTCGAGGAGATGTCGATGCTGGGTGGCATCGTCAATCGCACGCGTCGGCGCGATGTCGCCGAAATCCAAGTGCGTCGCCGCGCCACGTGCCGCATGTGGGCCATGGGCGAAAACGAGCGCGAGTTCTATGAAGCCGCCAGCAACGCGATCCGCCAATACGCCTGGGATGCCAATCTAAGCGACCTCTTCCTGCTTTCGGGTAGCCAGCGGATGCTCGCATCGTGCCTGCCCGCCGCCTATGCGCGATGGCATGCGGCCCTCGCCGATCTAGATCAGGAATCAGATGATAGTGATGAGGAAGAAGATCGCCCCCATCGGCGCAATACGCCGGGCCCCCTGATCGCGACTTTGGCGAGAGAATGTCCGGATCCGGACGGCGCGGCGCGGCTGCAGGCCGAAGATACGAAGTTTGACGTTCTCCTCGCGGCGCTGAGAGAAACTTGGAAGGAGTGGCCACAGGAGAAGATCATCGTCTTCTCCAGCTTTCGGCCGACCCTCGACTATCTTGAGAAACGCCTGCTGGCCGAACGCGCCCCCTGCGTGAAAGCCCATGGCTCGGTCAAGCGTCCGCGGGGCGAGATCATGGGGGAATTCGAGGAGACTGTGGGCCGCAAGGTGCTCCTCACCTCGGAAATCGGCGGTGAGGGCCTGGATTTGCAGTTCTGCCGCATCCTGATCAATTACGATCTGCCGTGGAATCCCATGCGCGTTGAGCAGCGGATCGGCCGGATTGACCGGATTGGTCAGAAGGCCCCGACCGTTGAGGTGTTCAGTCTGATCTGCGAGGACACCATTGAGGCTAAAATCTACACCCGCCTCTACGAGCGACTAAACCTCATCGAGCAGACTTTGGGCGGCTTTGAGCCGATCCTCGGGGACCTGGTGCGTACCCTCGAAGGTCGTCTGCTCGACCCAAAAATGGGTCCGGACGAGGTCGATGAAGAGCTGGAACGCAGCGCTAAGGCCGCTGAGCTGCGCAAACTCCAGGAGGACGAACTGGACAAGGAGGCCGCCGGTCTCATCGCGCATGGCGATATGATCTTGCAGCGGATCAAGCGCACTCATGAGCAGCAGCGCTGGATTCAACCGCGGGAACTCTACGAATACGTCAAGGCGGGGTTGGCGGCGGCGTTTCCCGGGGCAGTCGTCGACCGGGCGTCGGTTGAGTACGAAGCCTACGACCTTCGCCTCTGCGCCGCCGCCCACACCGAGTTCCGCAAATTCCTCGACCTGCGGGCCCGGCGTTTTGACACCCGGCTGCGGCGCGGCGAGCCCGTTCGCGTCGTATTTGGCAAGCGGCCTGACGGAGTCAGGGATTCAAAGCTGGAGGTTGTCCCGCCAACCCACCCGCTGGTCAGATTTCTCGCGGAGTTGCGTGACCACGGCAGCGGGGGTCTCAGCGCCCGGCCGGCGGTGTGCGGGCGCCTCACGGCGCGCGAGGCGGCGGATGCGGTCCCCGCGGGGGACTATGGGCTGGCCATTCAGCGGTGGTCGGTGGAAGGCGTGACGCCCCAGGACAAGCTTGTGTACGCCGGCCTCAATCTCGAGACCAGAGAGGCTTTATCCGACCAGGAGGCCGAAAGTCTCGTGGGCCGGGTCGTCGCCGCCATCCGGCCCACCGAGATGAGCCCAGATAGGGCGCGCCGGTACGCCGAGATCATCCGCCGAGATCTGATCGAGGGTCAGATGAAGGGCGCTTACGACCGGTTTGTCGATTTCGAGGAGGCCGTGCACCAGGACAAGCGCGGGACGCTTCTGGCGGTCCTGCGCCATCAACTCGACAGTCATCGCGGCCAAGTGCTGGCGCGCATCGCCGGCTACCTGGAAGCCGGCGGCGCCCGCGCGCGCATCGTCCCGGCCGAGCGCGCCAAGCTGGAGAAATATGTCGCGCGGATGAACCTCAAGATCCAGACGGCCGAGCGCGCCGGCCACTTTGAAGCTGACAAACCCGAGACGTTCGGCGTAGTCGTGGTGGAGGTGCGCTGATGTCGGACCGCCGCGCCCGCCAAGACCCCAAGGATGTTCTCGCCGGACGCCTTCGGGAGATGGGGGGATTGCCGCCGTCCAAGGCGGCGCCAGGCACGCCTCTCAAACACCCGCCAGCGCCGCCCAAACTTGTCCAACCGGCCGTGACGCCGCTTCGCCGCGGAAATGGAACGACGTCAGGCTACGCGCCGCCGCCGCCGCCCCCTCTTACGCCTCTTCCGTCTCGAAAGGCGGCGGCAGCCGGTCAGGCCGAAAGGCCAGGCTCCCCGATGGTGGCGAACACGCCACGGCCGATGGTGACAACGTCAGCGCCCACGCTGAGCCGTCAAGGCGGTCCGCCGCCCAAGCCACGCGAGATCGAACCCATCTTTCCGGGCAGACCGATCGCGTGGAAGCCGGCGGCGGCGAAAAGGGGAGCCGTTGCGCGCCATCACGGCGCCGAGGCGCTGGCCCGCGTGCGGCGCGAGATCGACCTGGAGGCCTTGCTGTCCCAAGAGGAGGCCGTGTCCCCTGAGGCCAAGGCCACGGACGTCGTGATCGCGCGCATCGCGGGGGGCGCGAAGATATTGCGCGCGCGCCCACAACCCGATGAGACAGGCTTCATCGTCGGCTTCGACTTTGGCACCAGCTGTTCGAAGATCGTCATCCATCAAACCGGGGCCGGCGACCTCGCCTATGCACTGCCAGCGCCAACCCATCTGCAGGTCCGCGAGCATGGAGTGGCGCAGGAACATCTCTGGCGATCGGTCGTCTGGCTGGACAAGCAGAGCGGCGCCTTCTCCCTGGGACCGGTAGTGGGGGGGACGCGGCTGGAGGGGTTCAAGACCGGATTGATCAAGTCGGACGGCCATCGGATGGTCGAGGGCGTCACGCGTGTGCAGGCGACGACGGCGTATCTGGCGCTTCTGATCGCCTACACCCTGGGCTATCACCGACTGGCGGCGCCCCGCGGGTTCAATCGCAAGGCGCATTTCTCACGATTCCACTTTGGCATCCCAGTGGCCTGCAAGGACGAGGGGGCCTGTGCGGCGGTCTTCTCTCGCGCCCTCACCGCCGCCTTTCAACTGGCGCCGCGCGCGCCCGATATCGACCTCAGCGCCGTGACTGAGTTTGTGAGGTTGGCGACGCCTGCGGCCAAGGTGACCGGGACGACGCCGTTTCTCATGTTCGAGGAACTGGCGGGCGTGATCGCCGGCTATCGGGCCAGTCCGGACGCGCGGACCGGCCCGCACGTCGTTGTCGATGTCGGCGCCGCCACCCTGGATGTGGCGACCTTTCATATTCCCAATGAAGGCGATCACATGCCGGTCCCGGTCTACATGTCGGGCGTCGAGCTTCTGGGGGCGGGCGCGCTGGAGGCGGCCAGACGCAAACAGATCTCGGATGAGACGTTTAGCCTGGCGTGCAACCAGCACACGCGGCATGTCATCAATCACACGTTTCTGAACAAGAACCCGAGTTTCACCTGGGGCAACGGGGTGCCCAAGCCGCTGCTTCTAGTGGGTGGCGGTCGGCAGACCGCCCTTCACGATCATCTCTACAGGAATTACCCCGCGGGCCTTCAGGCCCCCCTTGTGACACCCGAGCCTGGCACTCGCATGGGCTATGACGCCCATTCGGATTTCGCGCGTCTGCTGCTGGCTTGGGGCCTTTCTCAGGAAGACGTGATGCTTCCCAAGCTGAAACCGCCCTCGGAGATTGAGGACTACGTCCAGAAGACGTCGGACTATACCAGACACTACGTCGACAAGGACATGTGCTGACATCGGTCGTGCGGCAAACCCGAACGCAACTTCACGCTGGCCGCAAGCCTGCTTCAGTGCCTTTGACGACAACTACACTTTCGGCTCTCCAAAGGGTTTTCTTCACCCGGTTGGAACGTTCTCGCCTCCGACGCGATGCGAGAAGGGCTCCGTGACACGCACAATCCGTGCAGCGCTCCTCACCAGCGGACGACCGCCAGTCCTTCGACGCCAGGTGGCTTCTCATCGCCGCCCAATGGGGGTCCGCCAGCAACTCAGGATGATCCTGCCGCGCTTTGAGGGCGACCTGGTGCATGGCTTGCGCATTTTGCGGATCGGTCTCCGAAGCGCCCAGTGGCGGGCTATGGCCCGCGCCGCCGCCGACGCCCCGACCGGCGCACGGTTGGTTTGGGAAGACTTCCCGCCGGAGACGCGGCGCGTGTTCCTGGCCGTCGCCATGGCGGCGCCTCAGGCCGACCGGATCGAGGGAGTGTTGTAGGTGAAGGACACCGCGCCGCATAGGCGACGCAGTGTCCAACTATCCTCTAGAAACGGGCCTAAATCGGGTCAAGTCACGTGGGCCGATATGGGGCCGCTTTCTCATCGAATGAGGTCCAGCCGGCCTGACGATAGACCGCGCCGCGCGTCGCGGCATCGATCCCACTTTGGCGGCGAAGGACATCTTCCACGCGCCCGGCGTCAGCCTCATCCACCCTCGCGCTCACCAGCGATCCGCCCCGCCTGACGCCTTCGGCATAGACGTGCGCATCCTCATCGGTGACGCCCGCATCCTTCAAGGCTCCCAGCAAGCCCCCGGTCGCGCCCCCCGCCGCCGCGCCCACCAC
>JBBRPN010000011.1:0-55327 GCA_038227925.1 Caulobacterales bacterium
ACGCCGTTGTTCTCGACGATGTAGGTCATGTTGACGCCGCGCCGCATGGCGTGGGCGAACTGGCCCAGGCCGATGGAGGCGCTATCGCCGTCGCCCGAGACGCCCAGATAGATCAGCTCGCGGTTGGCCAGATTGGCCCCGGTCAGCACCGAGGGCATGCGGCCGTGGACGCTGTTGAACCCGTGCGAGGCGCCGAGGAAGTAGTCCGGCGTCTTGGACGAGCAGCCGATGCCGGACAGCTTGGCCAGGCGATGGGGTGGCAGGTCCAGATTGTAGGCCGCCTGGATGATCGCCGCCGAGATCGAGTCGTGACCGCAGCCGGCGCACAGGGTCGAGACCTTGCCCTCGTAGTCGCGCCGGGTGAAGCCGACGCCGTTGGGCTTGAGCAGCGGATGATGCAGGCGGGGCTTGGCGATGTAGGTCATTTCGAGACCACCTTCGGCTTAGGCAGCGGTTCGACGCGCCGCATCCGCCGCGAAATCTCCTCGGTGATGAAGCGGGCGGTGATCGGGGAGCCGTCGTAGTTCAGGACCGCCACCAGCTTGGCTGGATCGACGCCGCCTTCGTTCATGATCAAAGTGCGGAGTTGGCCGTCGCGGTTCTGCTCGACCACGAACACCGTCTCATGGGCGGCGATGAAGTCGATCACCGCGTCGTTGAAGGGAAAGCCGCGTAGGCGCAGGGCGTCGAGATGGACGCCGGCGGCCTGGAGCGTCTCCAGGGATTCGTGCATGGCCGCCGCGGTCGAGCCGAAATAGATGACGCCATGCGGGGTGCGGCGCCTGGCCGGGCGGGCGACGGGGGCGGGGATCAGGGACTTGGCGGTTTCGAACTTCCTGAGCAGGCGCTCCATGTTGGCGACATAGATCGGGCCCTCCTCGCTGTAGCGGGCGTCGGGATCGCGGGAGGTGCCGCGGGTGAAATAGGCCCCGCGGGTGGGGTGGACGCCGGGCAGGGTGCGCCAGGGGACGCCGTCGCCGTCCACGTCGCGGTAGCGGCCGAATTCCGCCCCGCCCTCCAGGGCGTCGTGGGTCATGATCTTGCCGCGGTCGAGGCGGCGGGCGTCGTCCCAGGCGAAGGGCCGGCACAGCCACTCGTTCATGCCGATGTCGAGATCGAGCATGACGAAGACGGCGGTCTGCAGGCGGTCGGCCAAATCGAAGGCCAGGGCCCCCATCTCGAAACACTCGGCCGGGTCCTCGGGGAAGAGCAGGGGGTGCTTGGTGTCGCCGTGGGAGGCGTAGGCGGCGGCCAGGAGATCGGACTGCTGGGTGCGGGTGGGCATGCCGGTGGACGGGCCGCCGCGCTGGACATCGAAGATCACCGCTGGAATCTCGGCGAAGTAGGAAAGGCCGACGAACTCCTGCATCAGCGATATCCCCGGTCCCGAGGTGCAGGTGAAGGCGCGGGCCCCGTTCCAACCGGCCCCGACCACGATGCCGATGGAGGCGATCTCGTCCTCGGCCTGGACGACGGCGTAGCGCGCGGCCCCGTCCGGGTCGGTGCGGAATTTTTCGCAGTAGCCGGCGAAGGCCTCGGCGAGCGAGGTCGAGGGGGTGATCGGATACCAGGCGCACACCGACGCCCCGCCATAGACCGCGCCCAGGGCGGCGGCGGCGTTGCCTTCGACATAGATGCGGTTCCCCACCGCGTCGGCCCGGCGGATGCGCAGGCCGATCGGCGCGAAGGATTTCAGCGCCGCCTCGCGACCCATGGCCAGGGCTTCGAGATTGGGTCGGATCAGCCGCTCCTTGCCGGGGAACTGTTCGGCGATGAGCTGGTCGACCACCGCCGGGTCGATGCCGATCAGGGCGCAGAGCGCCCCGACGTAGACGATGTTCTTGAACAGCTGCCGCTGGCGCGGATCGCTGTAGGCGGCGTTGCACAGGGCGGTCAGGGGCAGGCCGATGAGGTGGATATCCTCGCGGATGTCCTCGTGCAGGGGCTTGGTGGAATCGTGGAGGAGGTAGCCGCCCGCCTCGATGGAGGCCACATCCTTGGCCCAAGTCTGGGGGTTCACCGCCACCATCAGGTCGATGCCGCCGCGCCGGCCCAGATGGCCCGCCTCGCTCACCCTGACCTCGTACCAGGTCGGCAGGCCCTGGATGTTGGAGGGGAAGATGTTGCGCGCCGCCACCGGCACGCCCATGCGCAGGATCGATTTGGCGAACAGGGCGTTGGCGCTGGCCGAGCCCGAGCCGTTGACGTTGGCGAACTTGACCACGAAGTCGTTGATCGCGGCGAGCGCCCCCGGGCGGCGCACGGTCTGTTCCGGCGTCACCTCGGACATGCGTCCTCCGCCAGGGTCATGTTGAGGAGGAACTTGCGCATGTCCCAGGCGCCGGTCGGGCAGCGCTCGGCGCACAGGCCGCAGTGCAGGCAGACATCCTCGTCCTTGACCATCACCCGGCCGGTCGGCAGATCGGCGGAGACGTAGAGGTCCTGGGAAAGGTTGAGGGCAGGCGCGTTCAGCCGCCGGCGCAGGTCATCCTCCGGCCCGTTCTGGGTGAAGGTGATGCAGTCCATCGGGCAGATGTCCACGCAGGCGTCGCATTCGATGCACAGGGGTTCGGCGAACACCGTCTCGACATCGCAGTTGAGGCAGCGCTGGGCCTCGGCGAAGCCCACCCCGACGTCGAAGCCGAGCTCAACCTCCAGCTTGACGTTGGAGAGCGCCTCGCGCTTGTCGCGCAGGGGCACCCGGTTGCGGATGGCGTTGGAGATATCGTTGTCATAGCTCCACTCGTGGATGCCCATCTTCTGGCTGACCAGGGTGACGCCGGGATCGGGGCGGGCGCGCACGTCGCCGCCGTGGCAGAACTGGTGGATCGAGATGGCCGCGTCGTGGCCGTGGGCCACCGCCCAGATGATGTTCTTGGGCCCGAACGCGGCGTCGCCGCCGAAGAAGACCCTGGGGTTGGTCGAGGCGAAGCTCACCTCATCGACCACCGGCATGTCCCATTCGTTGAAAGCCAGGCCGATATCGCGCTCGATCCACGGGAAGGCGTTCTCCTGGCCGACCGCGACCAGCACGTCGTCGCAGGAGTGGTGGACGTCGGGCTCGCCCGTCGGCTGCAGCCGGCGCCGGCCCTTGTCGTCCACCACCGCCTCGACCGTCTCGAAGGCGACGCCGGTGAGACGCCCGCCCTCATGGGTGAAGGCCTTGGGGACCAGCCAGTTGAGTATGGGGATGTCCTCGTGCATGGCGTCCTCCTTTTCCCAGGGAGAAGCCTTCATTTCGGTAAAGCCCGAGCGGACGATCACCTTGACGTCCTCGCCGCCCAGGCGCCGGGAGGTGCGGCAGCAGTCCATGGCGGTGTTGCCGCCGCCCAGCACGATCACTCTTCGCCCAATTTGATCGACATGGCCGAAGGAGACGCTGGAGAGCCAGTCGATGCCGATATGGATATTGGCGGCGGCCTCCCGGCGGCCGGGGATGTCGAGGTCGCGGCCGCGCGGCGCGCCGGAGCCGACGAAGATGGCGTCGTAGTCCTCCTTCAGCAGCGCCCCCAGGCTGTCGATCCGTTCGCCCAGGCGCATGACCGGGCCAAGGCCGGTGATGTAGCCAACCTCCTCGTCGATCACGCTCTCGGGCAGGCGAAAACGCGGGATCTGGCTGCGGATCATGCCGCCCGCCTTGGCGTCGGCGTCGTAGATTACCACCTCATAGCCCATGGGCGCGAGATCCCGGGCCACGGTCAGCGAGGCCGGGCCGGCGCCGACGCAGGCGATCCGCTTGCCGTTGGACGCGCCGGCTGGTCTGGGCAGGCGGTCGGAAACATCGTCCTTATGGTCGGCCGCCACGCGCTTCAGGCGGCAGATGGCCACCGGCTCGTCTTCCACCCGCACCCGCCGGCAGGCCGGCTCGCAGGGCCGGTCGCACGTCCGCCCGAGGATGCCCGGGAAGACGTTGGACTTCCAGTTGACCATATAGGCGTCGGTGTAGCGCCCCTCGGCGATCAGCCGGATATATTCCGGCACCGGCGTGTGGGCCGGGCAGGCCCACTGACAATCGACGACCTTATGGAAATAGTCCGGCGCCTCGATAAGCGTAGGCTCCAACGCGACTAACCCTGCCTTTCCTTCCCCCGTCTCTAGCGCCAAACCTCGCGGTTAGCGGCCAAAGCCGACCGCGGCGGATGACGAAAGGACCCTCGCGCGGGTGTATTAGGGCGATTGGGCGGGGAAGGCCAGCGTCTTGACGGTGGGGGGCGTCATTCAACGCCGTGTGCTGGCGTGGTAGGCTCATGAGTCGTGGGACGTATCGAACGTGCCGCACTTTAGCGGGCCTTCACCCTGCCGAGCATCACCGAGCGCGACATCGAGGCAATTCGCGCCGCCGCAGAAGGAATGGCGCGGGCGGCGAATGAGGCTCTGGCCGTTGCGAACAAATCGCGCAACGTAGCCACCCGCGCGTCGAGGGTGCTGATAGCGAAGGCTAATCTCCGCCACATCAGGGAACTTTCAGCCGAATATCCCTTTCTGCGGCTGATTTCGCTTGAAGCATTCGAAGAAAGCATCCGACAAGTTGAGCAGGAGACAGGTGCCATCCATGCGGCCGGTCCATCGACGAACCAATCCGATGAACCACCACCCGAACATCACACCGACCCATTTCTGGACCTACCCCTCATTAATCAGTGTGAATTTCTTGGTATACCCTTAGAGGTGATCAGGATGGATCGACAAAATCGAGAATGGGTATTCAATGGGTCAAGGTTCAAGAGGTTGGAATCCGCCGCATTGGCTCACTTTACGGCTCAGGGATATTCGGGCACGCCTTGCGAAGGCGCGGCGCCTCTGATGATTATGAAGTGCGCATCACTTGACTATCTAGCAAAAATGAATCCATTCAATAGCCGCGAAGATGCGTGCATGCGATTTTTCGAAGCGCAGTGTTGGATTCATTCTCACAGAGCGCATTACATCATAGAGGAGATTGAGGCATCCACCGAAGCAACGGTTCGCGCCCATTTCCGCGAGATAGCCTCATACCCCCGCTTTAGCGCCACCTATCCGGCCCTGGACGAAGACGCGCTTGTAGCGATCTGGCGCGCGATCTCCCCGTCCGGGTTGGCGCAGCTTGCAAGTAAAATGTTCGAAGATCCGTATAAATACCGGGCTGGATGGCCGGACCTAACCCTTGCCAGGGGCAATGAATTGCTATTCGTGGAAGTCAAATCGACAGACCGGCTTCATTTCTCGCAGAAGGTAGTTATTGGGGAGGTTCTCAAACCTTGGGGTGCCGCTGTCTCGGTGCTACAGATCAAACCTCCTCTCCGAGGTGTCTTAGCTTGAAATTTGCGTCACGCTGGCCACCGCTCGATGGTTTGCTAGCAATTTGCCCGTTGCTGTGCGCAGCGTGCGTCAAGTTGTTTGCCTAGGCCATCCACGAGCACACGCGCCATTTCGACGTTATGTGGTGAGCCATTTCGCTCCCAACCCTCAAGCTCGCGCTCGGAAGGCGAGCTGGGCCTCCAGCCTAGCTATTTCTAGAGCGCCGTTGTCCGCGGCAGGAGTACTCGGTTCGGTCACCGTCAAATCTCCAGAGAAAAAGCGATCAAAGGTCCATTTTTGGCGACACCGTGTGAACGGAAACGAGAGCGCCGTTCAACTCCGCGCGCTGGCGAGATCGGTCCTGGCGAAATCGTCGCCGACGTAGAGCAGCGGGCAGCCATGCTCTCTGGCCACCGCATAGGCGAAGCCGTCGCCGAACTTGAGGCCGGCTGGATGAACGCCCTTGCCCCATTGGGCGTGGGCCTGCGCGACGCGGCGGGCCGCCGCCGCCGACACGGCGACGATGGTGAAGCCGAGGTCCTCGATCAGTCTCACCATTTCGCCCTCGACGTTGCGCCGGCGCGCGACGATCAAGGCCTCGGCGAGCGTTCCGGCGGAGATCAGGACTTCGGGTTCGGCTTCCAGCACCTCCATACATTCTTCGAACAGCGGCTCCCTCAGCACGATCGCCATCAGGGCCGAGGTATCGACGACGATCACTTCGGCAGCCCGTCCTCGCCGTAGAGAAAGTCCTGGCTTCGCGCCGCCGTGACGCCTCGCTCCGCCTTGGCGGAGCCCGCGGCGCCAACCTCCTCCAGAATCCTGCGCCGGGCCGCCCTGTCCGGGACGGGTTTGGCGGCGACCAGACGCGCGGCCGGCTGGCCGTGCCGGGTAAGAATAACCTCATCGCCGGCCTCGGCCCGGCGCACGAGCTCGGTGAGTTGGCCCTTGGCGTCGGTGACGGAAACTTGCATGGCGTGACCTATAGTCGATCAGAGAGAAATCCAGTTTATCAAAACTGGTCCATTTGATGGTCCATGTCAACAGATGCCATGGCGAGAGTGGCGGCTGACGGGTCGTCGGAAGACGGATAATGTGGGCGCTCCATGAACGACCTCATCAACCTCAATCGCGCCCGCAAGGCGAAGGCCAAGGCTGCCGAGCGGGCTGCCGCGGTGGAGAACCACGCCAAGTTCGGCCGCTCCAAAGCCGCCAGGGCGATGGACGCCGCCTCCGCGCTCAAGACTAAGGCCTTGCTCGATCAGGCCAAACGAGAGCCTTAGGGTTATCGTCGAGATTGCCCAAGACGCGTTCGCGCACGCCCGCCCAATTCGAGGAGACGCCCGCCATGACCGCCGCCGCCTGGCCCGCCATGACCATCGCCCAGGCCCACGCCCTCCTCACCGCGCCGGGCTCGCCGTGCGAGATGGAGACGGTGGCGATCGGCGGGGTGGAGACGCGGGTGTGGAAGAACGCCCCGCCCTCCCTGCGCGCGGTGGTGGAGGCCTCGCGGGCGCATGGCGACAAGGTGTTTCTGGTTTACGAGGACGAGCGGGTCAGCTTCGAGGCCTTTTACCGCGCCGTCGCCGCCTTCGCCCACGAGCTGGCCGCCCACGGCGTGGCGAAAGGCGACCGCGTGGCCATCGTCATGCGCAACCTCCCCGAATGGCCGGTCGCCTTCTATGGCGCCGCGGCGCTGGGGGCGATCGTCACTCCCCTCAACGCCTGGTGGACCGGGCCGGAGCTGGAATACGGCCTTGTCGATTCGGGGGCCAAGGTCGCCGTGGTCGATGCCGAGCGTCTGGAGCGGCTGACCGAGCATCTGCCCCATTGCCCCGACCTGAAGCGGGTCTATGTCAGCGGTGAAGCCGACGAGATCGCCAATCCCCTGATCGCCAAGCTGGAAGGGGTCATCGGCGATCCGGCCGACTGGGCGGCGCTGCCTGACCGCGCCCTGCCGCCGGCCGAGGTGGGCCCGGAGGACGACGCCACCATCTTCTACACCTCCGGCACCACCGGCAAACCCAAGGGCGCCCTGGCCACCAACCGCAACATCAACTCCAACATCCTCGCCTCGGCCTGCGCGGCGGCCCGATCGTTCCTGCGCCGGGGCGAAGCCCCGCCGGCGCCCGACCCGGATGGTCCCCAGCGCGCCAGCCTGCTGTCGGTGCCGTTCTTCCACGCGACCGGGTGTTTCGCCATCCTCAACCCCAGTCTCTTCGCCGGCGCCAAGTTGGTGATGATGCGCAAATGGGATGCGATCCGCGCCTTCGAGCTGATCGAGCGCGAGAGGGTCACCATGGCCGGCGGGGTGCCGACCATCGCCTGGCAACTGATCGAGCATCCGGCGCGCGGCGACTATGACCTCTCATCGCTGGAGAGCGTCGCCTATGGCGGCGCGCCCTCGGCCCCCGAACTGGTGCGCAAGATCCGCGAGGCCTTTCCCAAGTCCGCGCCCGGTAACGGCTGGGGCATGACCGAAACCTCGGCCACCGCGACCACCCACGGCGGCGAGGACTACCAGCACCGCCCCGATTCCTGCGGGCCGGCGGTGGCGGTCACCGACCTGAAGATCGTGACCCTCGAGGGCGTCCGCGAACTGCCGGTGGGCGAGGTCGGCGAGCTGTGGTGCCGGGGCCCCCAGGTGGTGAGGGGCTATTGGAACAAGCCGGAGGCGACGGCCCAGACCTTTGTCGATGGTTGGGTCAGGACCGGCGATCTGGCCCGCCTGGACGAGGAGGGCTTCTGCTTCATCATCGACCGCGCCAAGGACATGCTGATCCGCGGCGGCGAGAACATCTATTGCATCGAGGTGGAGAACGCCCTCTTCGACCATCCGGCGGTGATGGACGCGGCCCTGGTCGGCATCGCGCACAAGACCCTGGGCGAGGAGCCGGGGGCGGTGGTCACCCTGAAGCCGGGGGCCTCGGCCAGCGAGGACGATCTGCGGGCCTTCGTCGCCGAGCGCTTGGCCGCCTTCAAGGTCCCGGTCCGGATCGTGTTCTGGCCCGAGACCCTGCCCCGCAACGCCAACGGCAAGATCGTCAAGAGCGAGCTGCGCGGGCTGTTCGCGGACGGCTGACGGCGCCCGCGCTACGAGATTAGTAAGGGCCGCTCCCTCGGTCGTCATAGGCCGGCGGCGGCGGGCCGCCCTGATCGTCGCCATGGTCTCGATAGTCGGGCGGCGGTGGCGGGGCGTCGCGGTAATCGCCGGCCTGGTCGCCGTCTCGATATCCATCGTCCGGGCCGCCCGGGCCATTGCCGTCGTAGTCCGGCGGCGGTGGGGGCGGGCCGCGGTCGGCGTAGCCAGGGCCATAGCCTGGGCCATAGTAGGCCGCCGGCGGGGGAACGGCGCGGTCGTCGCAGTTCGCGGCGCTGGATCCCACCAAGCCGCCACCCACCGCGCCGACGCCGGCCCCGAGCGCCGCGCCGTCGCCGGCGTGGCCGCCCGCCGCGACGGCGCTCCCGAACAGAGCCCCCAGGCCCGCCCCGACCAGGGCCCCGACGAGGGCCCCGCCGGCGCGGTCGTGGTGGCAGGGCTGGGCGTAGAGCCGGGGCGGCGGGGGCGGGTAGCCGCCTTGGTCCTGGGCCGACGTGAGGGCGGGGATCGCCGTCAGGCTCAGGGCCATGACGGCGGCGGACGCGGCCAGGGCGGGCCGAGTGAGCGGGTTACGGTGGAACACGGGTTGGAACTCCTTGAAAATAAGGCGGCCAGCGCGGCTCTAGGCGCGACCGCTGGGACGCCACACGCCGTCACCGCCGCGGCAGACTTCGAAATCGTGATCGCGGCCGCGATAGCGCTCCTGCACCCAGCGGCAGTCGGCGCGGTGGTGGCCGATGCGCCGGGGGTAGGCGAGGCAGCGGACCGAGCTCTTGGCGATCTGGTGGCCGGCCACCGCCCCCACCGTGCCGCCGACGATGGCGCCGCCCAGCCGCGAGCCTCGGCCGGCGATGGCGCTTCCCACCACCGCACCCAGCACGCCGCCGGTCACCGTGCCGTTGTTGGCCACCCGCCGCTGCTCGGCGCGGCACGGATCGTAGGCGCCGTAGCTGCGGTAGGCCTGGGCGGCGGCGAATTGGGGGACGGCCAGGCTCGGCGCGGCGACGGCCAGAGCGGCGAGGAGGGCCAGGGAGGATTTCATGATAGGCTTATCCTTATTCAGGGTCGGAGGCCGGGCACCCCATCGCCGGGATCCCCGTGCGCCAGTGGAAGTGAACGAGACTTGAGCATGCCGTTCATCCTTGCAAGCCAGTTGACCCTGGAATGACGACCGTGGCGACGGCCAAGGGCGGCCCGGCAACACCCGAAATCGCGATGCTCGCCATCGACGCCATGGGCGCCCAGGGCGACGGCATGGCGAGCGACAGGGGCGGCGGTTCGGTGTTCGCGCCGCTGACCCTGCCCGGCGAGCGGGTGCTTGCGCGCCTGGTCGAGGGCCGCGCCGAGGTGGTCGAGATCGTCCAGACCAGCCCCGATCGCGTCGCGGCACCCTGTCCCCACTTCGGCGACTGCGGCGGCTGCGCCCTGCAGCATTGGGCGACCGCGCCCTATCTGGCCTGGAAGCGCGAGCAGATCCGCCGCGCCCTGGGGCGGGTGGGGATCGAGACCGAAATCCTGCCACCCTTCGCCGCGCCGCCCGGCTCGCGCCGCCGCGTGGCCCTGCACGCCCGCCGCGAGGGCCGAACCGTGGTCCTGGGTTTCAAGGAGCGGCGCTCCTGGCGCCTGGCGGCCATCCAGACCTGCGTGATCGCCGATCCGCGCCTGGTGGCGGCTTTTCCGGCCTTGCGGCGGCTGGCCGAACCTTTTCTGGAGCACGCCAAGTCCGCGCCGACCCTGCACGTCACCCTCACCGAGACGGGCCTCGACATCGACGTCAGCGGTGTCGAGCGGCGAGGCGGCGGTCTTTCCGCCGACGCCCGGATGCGGGCGGCCCGCCTGGCGGGCGAGGGCGACATCGCCCGCGTCACCCTGGCCGGAGAGATCCTCTATCAGGCGCGACCGGCTCTGGTGCGCCTGGGCCGCGCGACTGTCGCTCTGCCGCCGGGGGCGTTCCTGCAGGCGGTCCCTCAGGCCGAGCAGGCGATGGCCGCGTTCATGCTGCGCGAGGGGGCCGGCGCGCGGCGCATCGCCGACCTTTTTTGCGGGGTGGGGACCTTCAGCTTCCGCCTGGCGGGCGCGGCGCCGGTGATCGCCGCCGACTCCGCCGCGGGCGCCATCGCCGCTCTGCGCGCCGCCACGGCGAGCGCGCCGGGTCTCCATCCCATCGACGCCCAGGCGCGCGACCTGGACCGCCGGCCTATGCTGGCGGAGGAGATGAAGACGATCGACCTGGTGGTGTTCGATCCGCCCCGCGCCGGCGCGCAGGCCCAGTGCGCGCAACTGGCGCGCTCGCGGGTGGCGCGGGCGATCGGGGTTTCCTGCAATCTCGCCACCTTCGCCCGCGACGCCCAGATATTGAGCGAGGCCGGATTCACCCTCGAGCGCGTCCTGCCGGTGGACCAATTCCTGTGGTCGCCCCATATCGAACTGGTGGGGGTGTTTTCTCGGTGAGCCCGTTGAGCAAAGAGAGGTCCAAGCCGGCGTCCTTCGCCGCCGATCGCGCCGCCCAGGTGGCCCGCGGGGCCGTCAAGGCGGTGTGGTGGGGCGCCGCCGGCATGGCCGCGCGGGCCGTCGCCAAGCCGACCAGCGCCAAGCCGGAGGGCTTCGCGCCGACCGCCGAGCCGGCCCCGGAGGGTTTCGTGCGTCGCGCCTGGCGCGAAGCGTTCGACAAGGACGCCCGCGATGTGGCGCTGGGCCTCTACCCGCCGATGGACGACGCGCCGGCCCGTCCAGGCGCGATGCTGCGCGGCGCCGCCGATTTTCTGGCCGACGCCCGGCAGGTCGAGGCGCGCCGGCGGCGGGGCGGGGCCACCGAGGCGCGGGGCGACGCGCCGGCCGACGGCGCCTATCCCGCCTATTACCGCCAGAACTTCCACTATCAGAGCGGCGGCTGGTTCACCCGCGACAGCGCCCGCCGCTACGAAGCCCAGGTCGAGGCGCTGTTCGCCGGCGCGGCCGGGGCCATGCGCCGCCGCGCCCTCTCGTTGCTCGCCGCCGCCTGGCGCGGACGCGACCATCGCGGCCTCGCCATCCTCGATCTCGCCTGCGGCTCGGGCGCCTTCCTGAAGGATCTGACCGCCGCCTTCCCGCGCGCGCGCCTGATCGGCGTCGATCTGTCGGGGGCGTATCTGGAGGAGGCGGCCCGCCGCTCAGGGGTGAAATCGCTCGTCCAGGCCAACGTCGAACACCTGCCCCTGGCCGACGCCAGCCTGGACGCGGTGAGTTGTGTCTATCTCTTCCATGAACTGCCGCCCAAGGTGCGAACCGTCGTCGCCGCCGAGATCGCCCGAGTGCTGAAGCCGGGCGGCCTGCTGGCCTTCGCCGATTCCCTCCAGCCCGCCGACGAGCCGCGCCTGGGCCGTCTGCTGGAAGCCTTTCCGGCCTATTTCCACGAGCCCTACTACGCCACCTACAGCGCCACCGATCTGGCGGCCCTGTTCGCCGGCGCGGGCCTCGCCGCCCGCGGCCAGGACACCGCCTTTCTCACCAAGGCGATGCTGTTCGAAAAGGGGGCGGCTGATCCGTTTGGCGCCTTTGGGGAATGGAACTCGCAAGCGGATCGGCGAGGTTATGCCGACTTGTAGCGCGCGCCAGCAGACCCCGACTCACCCGAACAACTCCATCTGATCGCCGGCCTTCGGCGCGACGCGGAACCGGCTGACATCCAGTGGCGGCAGGGGGCGGTCCAGGCCGAACCGCCGCCGGGCGATCTTGAAGCGCCGGGCGATGAGATCGGCGATCGGCCCTTCGCCTTTCATGCGCTTGCCCCATTGCGGATCGTAGTCGCGGCCGCCGCGCATCTGTCGGATGAGCGACATGACCCGTTCGGCGCGGTCGGGCCGGTTGGCGGCCAGCCATTCGCGGAACAGATCCCTGATCTCCAGGGGCAGGCGCAGGGCCACATAGCCGGCGCCGACGGCCCCCGCTTCGGCGGCGCTTTGGAGGACCGCCTCGAGTTCGGCATCGTTGAGGCCGGGAATGACCGGGGCGAACATGACCACCGTCGGCACGCCGGCGGCGCTGAGCGCCCGCACGGCGGAGAGGCGCCTTTCCGGGGTGGCGGCGCGCGGCTCCATGACCCGCGCAAGCTTGCGGTCGAGGGTGGTGATCGACACCGCCGCCCGCGCCAGGCCCGCCGCGCCCATGGGCCCCAATATGTCGAGATCGCGCTCGATCAGGGCCGACTTGGTGATGATCGAAAACGGATGGCGGAACCGAGCGAGGGTCTCCAGCACCTGGCGGGTGACCCTCAGGCGTCGCTCGATCGGCTGATAGGGATCGGTATTGCCGCCGATGTGGATCACGCCGGGCGCGTAGGTCGGCCTGGAAAGTTCCCGCTCCAGGAGCCGCGCCGCCTCGGGCTTGAAGAACAGCTTGCTCTCGAAATCGAGACCCGGCGAGAGGCCCATATAGGCGTGGGCGGGGCGGGCGTAGCAGTAGATGCAGCCGTGCTCGCAGCCCCGGTAAGGATTGATCGAGCGGTCGAAGCCGATGTCGGGGCTGTCGTTGCGGGTAATGATCGTCCGCGCCCTTTCCGCCGTCATCGTGGTGCGCAGCGGCGCCGGCGTCGCGTCGTCACCGGTCCAGCCGTCGTCGAAGGTCTCGGCGGTCTGGGACTCGAAACGGCCCGACGCGTTGGATACGGCCCCGCGGCCACGAGGCGGGACAGGGGAGGGGGACATGACTGAATGCCTTGCACCCAAACAAGAACAAAACAAGAACTAAATGGCGTAGGCGCGGGATGGACGCCGCGCCTACGCTGGCCGTTCCGGCCGATCGAGCCGTTCGGTAAGGGTCAGCAGATCCTCCCACGCCTTCTTCTTGGCGGCCGGCTGGCGAAGCAGAAAGGCGGGATGCAGGGTCGGCAGGGCCGGAATTTCCAGCGACCCGTCCGCCGATCGCCATTCGAACCAGCGGCCGCGAATGGCGAGTATGCCTTCGGTCTGGCAAAGGACCGACTTGGCCGAGGCCCCGCCGACCAGCAGCAGCAGCCTCGGCCGCACCAGGGCGATGGCCCGCTCCAGGAAGGGCGCGCACGCCCGTTGTTCGGTCGGCGTGGGGGTGCGATTGCCGGGCGGGCGCCAGAAAACGGTGTTGGTGATGAAGACCCGGCCCTCGAGTCCCGCCGCCGCCAGCATCTTGTCGAGGAGCTTTCCGGCGCGGCCGACGAAAGGGGCGCCTTGGATGTCCTCGTCCGCCCCCGGCGCCTCGCCGATCGCGATCACCGGCGCGTCCGGCGCGCCGCGCCCGAACACCGCCTGGCGGGCGCCGGCGCTCTTCAGGGGGCAACCCTCGAAGCCGGCGATGGCCGCCTCGAGAGAGGCCAGATCGGGCGCGGCGGTCGCCAGGGCGCGCGCCGCTTCGATGGATCGGCTTGCCTCGGGCTCGCTTGGCGGCGTCGTCGCGGGCGAAGGTTTCGCGATCGGCGAGCCGCCGGCTGGCGGTCGGCCCGGACTCGCCAGCGCCATCCGATCGACGGGCGCCTCGGCGTAGCAGGCTTCCACACCGGCGCCGGCCCAGAAGGCGAGCAGGCTTTCCACGGCGCGCGGGTCGGCGGACATGACGAGAGCCTTATACCCGCCCGGTCGCCATGGGGAGGCGCCCAAGCGGGTCGGCGGTTTCTCCTTGACCCGGTCGGCGCCGGCTTCGATTAAGATAGTCGAGGCGATCGCGACGAGGGTTTGAAGTCATGAGCGAAGACGTCGAGCGCGAGGCGATGGACTATGACGTGGTCATCGTCGGGGCCGGGCCGGCGGGACTGTCGGCCGCCATCCACCTCAAGCAACTCGCCGCCGCCGGCGGCGGCGAGGTCTCCGTGGCCGTGGTGGAAAAGGGCTCTGAGGTCGGGGCGCACATCCTTTCCGGCGCGGTCATCGATCCTCGGGCGCTCGACGAACTGCTCCCCGACTGGAAGGAACAGGGCGCGCCGCTGGAGACACCGGTCGCCAAGGACCGCTTCCTGGCCCTCGGCCCGGCCGGGGACTTCGAGATTCCGATGTTTCCCATGCCGAAGTTCATGCACAACCATGGAAACTACATCGCCTCCCTCGCCAACCTCTGCCGCTGGCTGGCCGCCCAGGCCGAGGCGCTGGGGGTGGAGATCTATCCGGGCATGGCCGCCTCGGAGGTGGTCTTTGGCGACGACGGCGCGCTCAGGGGCGTGGTCGCCGGCGTGTTCGGCGTCGGCAAGGATGGTGAGCGGAAAGGCGACTACCAGCCTGGCCTGGAGCTGCACGCCAAATACACCTTCATCGCCGAGGGCGTTCGCGGCTCGCTGGCCAAGGAGATCCAGGCCCGGTTCAACCTGTGCGCGGGCAAGGAGCCGCAGAAGTTCGGCATCGGCTTGAAAGAGATCTGGCAGGTTACCGACGAGAATTTCCAGAGCGGCCTTGTCCAGCACACCGTCGGTTGGCCCCTGGACGCCAAGACCGGCGGCGGCAGCTTCATGTATCATTTCGGTGAGCGTTACGTGGCGCTCGGCTTCGTCGTTCACCTCAACTACAAGAACCCCTGGCTTTCGCCGTTCGACGAGTTCCAGCGTCTCAAGCATCATCCCTCGATCCGCCGCTACCTGGAGGGCGGCAAACGGATCGCCTATGGCGCGCGGGCGATCACCGAGGGCGGTTTCCAGTCGGTCCCGGCTCTGGCCTTTCCCGGCGGCGCGCTGATCGGCTGCAGCGCTGGATTCGTGAACCTGCCGCGCATCAAGGGCAGCCACAACGCCATGAAGACCGGCATGATGGCCGCCGAGGCGGCGTTTGGCGCGCTCCAGGCGGGCCGCGGCGGGGACACGCTGACCGCCTACCAGGACGCCTACGACAAATCGTGGGTGCGCCAGGAACTCTATGTCGTTCGCAACGCCAAACCCCTGTGGTCGAGATTCGGAACCTGGGTTGGCGGCGCGGTGGTGATGGCCGACCTGATGGTCAGCAATCTGACCGGCGGGTTCTCGGTCTTCGGAACGCTGAAACACGGCAAGACCGACCCCGCCTCGACGGGACTAGCCAAGGACTACGAGCCCATCGTCTACCCCAAGCCCGATGGGGTGCTATCCTTCGACAAGCTATCCAGCGTCTTTTTATCGGCCACCAACCACGAAGAAGACCAGCCGGCGCACCTGAAGCTGAACGATCCGGCCACGCCGATCGCGGTGAACCTGCCGCTCTACGGCGAGCCGGCCCGGCTCTATTGCCCAGCCGGCGTCTATGAGGTGCTCTACGACGCCGCCGGCGCCAATCCGCGCTTTCAGATCAACGCCCAGAACTGCGTCCACTGCAAAACCTGCGACATCAAAGATCCGTCGCAAAATATCCGCTGGACGACGCCCGAGGGTGGCGGCGGCCCGAACTATCCGAATATGTGAGCCGGCGGTGGCGGGCCGGACACGCCCTTGCCCGCGCCACATTTCGGGATCAAGAAGGCGCCATGCTCGATCCACGCCGCCTCCTTGTCCTGCTGCCCCTGGCCGCGCTGGCGGCCTGCGCCACGCCATCGGCGGGGGCCGGGCCGGCGGGCGTCGCGATCGCCTCGGGCGCGGGCCAAGGCTCGCGAGACGATTCGTCGTATGGCCTGTTTCTTGCCGGCCAGGCGGCGGTCAATGGCGGGCACGGCGCGACGGCGGCGGCCTTTTTCGGCCGCGCCGCCACGCTCGATCCGGGCGCCGGCGCCCACCTGCTGGACACCCGCGCGTTCAGCGCTTCCCTGCTGGCCGGCGATGTCAAGCGGGCGTCCGCCATCGCGCCGACCGACCCCTCCAGCGAGCCGGCCATACGCCACCTGGGCGGGCTGGTGCGCGGGGTCGAGGCCCTGGCCGAGGGCGACGCGAAAGACGCTCATGCCATCCTGACCGGTCCCGATGTTGGCGCGCCGCACCAGGCCGCGGCCGCCCTCCTGGCGCCGTGGGCGGCGGCGGCGGCCGGCGATGTGCAGGGCGCCACCGTCCACCCGGTCATCCCCGGCGAGCCGATCGCGCAGTTTTTCGCCAATATCGATCAGGGCAAGATCTATGAGCGCCTGGGCCGGTACGACGAGGCCGAGACCGCGTTCCGTTCGCTGATCGCCGGGGGCGATCCGGGCGGCCTCGCCAGCCTCAATCTCGGCGAGACGCTCGAGCGACGCGGTCGCGCCGCCGACGCGGTGGCCATCTACGATCAGGCGCTGGTCCGCAACCCCGGCGATGGGACCCTCGGCGAGGCGCGGGCCCGCGCCGCGGCCCACAAGCCGCCGCCGCCCCCGCCTTCCATCCGCCAGTCGGCCGCCGAGGCGCTGATCGCGCCGGCCACCATCCTGATGGTGCAAAAACAGGAGGAGGTCGCGCTGGCCTATCTGCGCCTCGCCTTGCGCCTCGATCCGGGGCGGGACGAAGCGTGGATGCTGGTGGGGGATATCATGACCAATATCGGCGACCTCGACGCCGCAAGGGCCGCCTATCTGACGCCCAGGCGCGGCTCGGACCAGTTTGTCGCGTCGCGCGGCAAGCTCGCCTGGACCTATCAGGGCGACGGCGACAAGGCGGCGGCGCTGAAGATCGCCCGCGAGACGTTCGCCGCCGCGCCGGCCAGTCAGGACGCCGGCTCGACCCTGGCCGATCTGCTTCGGGCCGATGAACGCTATGACGAATCCGCCCTGGTGCTGGACCGCCTGATCGCCGCCCAGGGAGACAAGGTGGATTGGCGGCTTCTCTATATGCGCGCGGTGGATCTGCAGGAAAGCGATCGCTGGGCCGAGGCGGAGCGCGATCTTTCCGCCGCCTTGAAGGAACGCCCGGACGAACCCGAGCTGCTGAATTTCCTCGGTTACTCGTGGATCGATCGCGGCGAGAAACTCCCTCAGGCGATGGCCATGGTGAAGAAGGCGGTCGATCTCAACCCGCAGTCGGGCGCCATGCTCGATTCCCTGGGCTGGGGTTATTTTCGCCTGGGCGATTACAAGACGGCGGTGGAAAAACTCGAGGCGGCAGTGGTGCTCGAGGCCGGCGATCCCGACGTCAACAACCACCTCGGCGACGCCTATTGGCGCGTCGGGCGCCTGACCGAGGCGCGGTTTCAGTGGCGCCGGGTGCTCACCCTCGAGCCGTCGGCCAAGCTGAAGGCCGAAGCCGAAGCCAAACTCAAAAACGGCTTGGACGGGGGCGCCACGCCGACGATCGTCGCCGGCTCCTGATCAAAGCGCGGGCGAGGCAGCCATTTGGAGCAACTCGCGCCGGCCAAGGTAAATCTCTTCCTTCACGTCGGCCCGCCCGGCGCCGACGGCTATCACCCGATATGCAGCCTGATGGTGTTCGCCGATATCGGCGACCGGGTGCGTCTCGCGCCCGCCGCAGCGATGGCGTTCGAGGCCCGGGGGCCGTTCTCGGGAGATCTAGGCGTGGGGGCGGACAATCTGGTTCCTCGCGCCCGCGATCGGCTGCTCGCCGAATTCAAGGTCGCGCCGGCGCCTTTTCGGTTGACCCTCGACAAGCGGTTGCCGATCGCCGCCGGCCTGGGCGGCGGCTCGGCGGACGCGGCGGCCACCCTCAACCTCATCGCCGCCTTGCGGGCCGCGTCGGGCGACGACCCGCCGGGCGAAACCCGGCTCGAAGACATCGCCCGGGAACTGGGCGCCGATGTGGCCGCCTGTCTGCTTTCGCGGCCCATGATCGCCGAGGGCCGCGGCGACCGACTGACGCCCGCGCCCCCGATGCCGCCGCTGGACGCGGTGCTCGCCAACCCGGGAGCGCCGTCATCGACGCGGGCGGTCTACCGCGCTTTGGACGACGCCCCCGGCGGGGCGCGCGCCGATCTTCCGGAACTGCTAGGCGCGTTTCAATCCGTCTTGGACGTCATCGCCTTCGTGCGCGCGACCCGCAACGACCTGGAGGCGCCGGCTATCGCGTCGCAGCCGCTCATCGGCGAGGCTCTGGCCGTCCTGCGGGCCGAGCCGGAGACGCGGCTGGCGCGCATGTCGGGATCGGGGGCGACCTGTTTTTCGCTATGCGAAAACAGCCGGGACGCGCGGCGTCTGGCCGATCGGTTGGCCGCGGCGTATCCAGCCTGGTGGGTGCGCGCCTGCCGGCTGGGCTGAGGCGGGAGCCGGTCAATGGGTTCGCCCGACGTGTTCACGAAACCGTGATCTCGAGCAACCGCGCGGCCCGCCACGCGTAATGGCTGGGCGCCGGCGCCCGTTGCCGGCTCTTAACAACCGCGAGGTATGCCCAATGACTTCCGCTTCCATCCTCGGCGCCGCCGCGGCGGTGGCCATCGTCGCCATCCCCGCCTTGGCGTTCGGCCAGGCTCAGACACCCATGTCGGGACCTGGCGTCGATGCCGCCCCGCCGATGAGCGCGCCCGCTGCTCCCATGGCCGCCACGCCGTCCGCCGGCGCGGCCGGCATGAACACCAACGCCATGACGGTCGATCCCGCACAGGCCCCGCCCGGCCAGGTCCAGGCCCTTCAGCAGGGGGACAACGCGCTGGTCACCAACGGTCCGGTGCCCGACACCCCCGCCAGTCGCGCCAAGTATGGCCGACCGCTGTCGAACGCCGGAAAGAAAACCGCGCCCGCCGGCAATTGACGAGACCCGCGCGCGCCTGTTCAGGCTAGCGGCGAGGATGCCCGGGGGCTTCCCATTGAGAGGACGGCCATGCCTTTTTCACGCTTGTTAGTCGCCGCCGTGGCGGTGAGTCTGACCGCCTGCCCACTCGCGTCGTTTGCCCAGACGGCGCCCGCGGCGGCGCCCGCCGCTCCGACAGCCACGCCGTCTTCGGCGGTTCCGGCCTCTCCCAATGTGGTGCCCAACGGCAATATGATCTCGACCCTTCAGGGCTCGGGTCATTTCACCACCCTTCTCAAGGCGCTCGAGGCGACCAACCTGACCGCGACCGTCAAATCGACCCCCGATCTGACCTTGTTCGCGCCCACCGACGAGGCGTTCCAGGCCTTGCCGCCCGGCCAGCTGGACCAGCTTATGATGGCCAAGAACGCGCCGCTTCTGCAGAAGGTGCTGACCTATCATCTGGTCCACCTCAATCTGGATTCCAGCAAGATCAAGGGCGCCAAGGGGCCCGTGGAATCGGTGGAGACGAGCAAGCTGGTGGTTGACGGCAGCGGCCCGACGCTGAAGGTCAACGACGCCCACATCATCCAACCCGACGTCCGCGCCACCAACGGCTACATCCAGGTTGTGGACAAGGTGTTGATCCCATCGGATGTGACCCTGCCCACCGCCTCGGCGGCCGCGACCCCGCCGCCTTCGGCGCCATCCGGCGGCTGAGGCCGCCATCGCTTGAAGCCGAGGTCGGCGGGCCCTAAGGTCCGCCGACCTTTTTTTGGCCCTGCGGATCGCGCGCCGTTCGATACCGATGACTGCCGACAACCCTTTGCCTTTTCAAGATATTATCCTGCGCCTTCACGAATTCTGGGGGGCCCGCGGATGTGTGATTCTGCAGCCCTACGATGTCGAGGTGGGGGCCGGCACTCTGCATCCGGCCACCGTCCTGCGTGCCCTCGGCCCCAGGCCCTGGCACGCCGCCTACGTCCAGCCGTCGAGAAGGCCTTCGGATGGCCGATACGGCGACAATCCCAATCGCCTGCGCCAGTTCCACCAGTACCAGGTCATCCTCAAGCCCAACCCGCCGGACATGCAGGCGCTCTATCTGGCCTCCCTGGCGGCGGTGGGCATCGATTTCACCCTCCACGATATCCGCTTCGTGGAGGATGACTGGGAAAACCCCACCGTCGGCGCTTGGGGTCTGGGCTGGGAGGTGTGGTGCGACGGCATGGAAGTCAGCCAGTACACCTATTTCCAGCAGGTCGGCGGCCTCGATGTCAGCCCCGTCTCCGGCGAACTGACCTACGGCCTGGAACGGCTGGCCCTCTATGTGCAGGGCGTCGATAGCGTCTACGATCTGGCCTTCAACGATCCCCAGAGCCCCGATTTCAAGACCTACGGCGAGGTCTTTCTGGAAAGCGAGCGGGAGTTCTCTGCCTTCGAGCAGGAGTGCGCCGACGTCGCGATTCTCAAGCGCCAGTTCGAGGACATGGAGCGCGCCGTTCCCGCTCTCCTGGCCGCGCGGGGCCGGCAGGGCCAGCCCCTGGTCCTGCCGGCCTACGACCATGTGCTGAAGGCCTCGCACCTGTTCAACCTGCTGGACGCCGCCGGGGCCATCGCGGTGGCCGAGCGGCAGAGCTACATCGGCCGCGTCCGCGATCTCGCCAAGGCCTGCGCTCTCGCCTGGGTGGCGCTGGAAGAGGCCAGAGCCTAGGCGATGCCGCAACTTCTGGTCGAGTTTCTCTCCGAGGACATTCCGGCGCGCATGCAGGCCGCCGCAGCGCGCGACCTCGAGCGGCTGGCCCGCGAACACCTGGCCAAGGCCGAACTCTCGTTCGACTCGCTGCGCGCCTTCGCGGGGCCGAGGCGCCTCACCCTGGTGGCGGAGGGATTGCCCCTCGCCCAAGCCGACCGGGCGGGTGAGCGCAAGGGCCCGCGCGTCGGCGCGCCGCCCAGCGCCATCGACGGCTTCCTCGCCTCCGCCGGCGTGTCGCGAGACTCTCTGACCGTGCGCGACGGCATCTATTTCGCCGCCGTGGCGCGGCCGGGCCGGCCGACGGCGCGGATCGTGGCCGAAATCGTCCCGGCCATCGCGCGCGCCTTTCCCTGGCCCAAATCGATGACCTGGGGGAGCGGCGCGCTGCGCTGGGTGCGGCCCCTGCGGCGCATCCTCTGCGTCTTCGACCGCCAGGTCGCGCCGTTCGAGATCGACGGCCTCGCCGCCGGCGACGAGAGCGAAGGCCATCGCTTCATGGGCGAGGCCGGCCCGTTTCGCGCCCGCGACTTCGACGAATACCGCCAGGCCCTGGCCGGCCATTTCGTGGTGCTGGACGCGGAGGAACGGCGGCGGCGGATAGGCGAGGGGGCGCGGGCGTTATGCGCGGCGTGCGGTCTCGAACTGGTCGAGGACGAGGGGCTTCTCACGGAAGTGGCGGGCATGGCCGAATGGCCGGTTCCCCTGTTGGGGGCGATGGATCCGACCTTCCTCGACCTGCCGGCGGAAGTCATCCGCGCCTCGATGCGCACTCACCAGAGGTATTTCGCGGTTCGCGCCGCCGATGGAACCTTCGCGCCGCGTTTTATCGCCGTGGCCAATATCGAAGCGCCCGACGGCGGGGCGCTGATCGCGGCGGGGAACGCCCGAGTACTGGCGGCCCGCCTGGCCGACGCCCGCTTCTTCTGGGACGAGGACCGAAAGCGCCCGCTGGAGGCTCGCCTGAAGGCTCTGGAGGGCATGACCTTCCACGCCAAGCTGGGCTCCATGGCCGAGCGGGCCGCCCGCATCGAGGCGCTGGCGCGGGAAATCGCCCCGGCGGTCGGCGCGCCGGCGGCGGTCGCCGGCTTGGCGGCGCGCCTGGCCAAAGCGGATCTGGCGACCGCCATGGTCGGCGAATTCCCCGCTCTGCAGGGAATCATGGGCGGTCGCTACGCCCGCGCCGAGGGGCTGGACGACGCCGTCGCCGACGCCATCGCCGATCACTACAGGCCGCTGGGCCCGACCGACCGGCTGCCGGCCGGGCCGGTGTCGGTCGCCGTCGCCCTGGCTGACAAGCTCGACACCCTGGTCGGCTTTTTCGAGATCGGCGAAAAGCCGACCGGCTCGCGCGATCCCTTCGCCCTGCGTCGCACGGCCCTGGGGATCATCCGCATCCTCCTGGCCGAGGGGACCGGGCTGAACCTGCGCCCGCTGATCGCCCATGCGGGGATCGGCGTGGCGGTCTGCGTCGTCCGCCATGTCGCGGATTCGCGGCTGAATGCCATGAGCTATCGCCAGGCGGTGGCCGCCTTCGCCGATCCCGCCGCCGAGCTGGCCGCCACCGATGCGCTGGAGGCGACTTTCCGGGCGGTCGGCGAGCAGGGGCCGGCCGAGGCGCTGGCCTTCTGGCGCGACCTGGACGACGCGGCGTGGATCGAGGAGGTTCTGGCCTTCATTCTCGATCGCCTGAAGGTCCTTCTCCGCGACGAGGGCGTACGGCACGGCCTGGTCGACGCCGCCTTCGCTTTCGCCGGCGACGATCTGGCCCGCACCGTCGCTCGGGTGCGCGCTTTGGAGGCTTTCCTGGCTACCGACGACGGCGCCAACCTGCTGGCCGGCTACAAGCGGGCGGCCAACATTCTGGACGCCGAAGCCAGGAAGGGCGCCCTGCCGACCGGCGAGCCGGCGCCCGGGCCGGCCCTTCCCGCGCCCGAGCGCGGCCTGATCGAGGCTCTGGCCGCGGCGCGGCCGCGGGTGGAGGCGGCCCTGGCGGCCGAGGATTTCGCCACCGCCCTGGCCGCCCTGGCCGCCCTGCGCGCGCCGGTCGACGCCTTCTTCGACCAGGTGCTGGTCAATTCGCCGGTTGCCGAGGAGCGCGACAATCGCCTGCGCCTCCTCGCCCAGGTAACGGACGCCATGAGCCAGGTGGCGGACTTCTCGCGCGTTTCGGGCTAGGGGAGATCATGGCCAAAGAGCGGGCGGTGGAGACACGGTGGGTCTATTCTTTCGGCGGCGGCGGGGCCGATGGCGCCTCGGCGATGAAGGACCTACTGGGCGGCAAGGGGGCCAATCTGGCGGAGATGTCGTCCCTGGGCCTGCCCGTTCCGCCGGGCTTCACCCTCACCACCGAGGTTTGCAACCGGTTCTACGCCGGAGGCGGCGCCTACCCCGCCGAATTGACGGACCAGGTCGGCGCCGCCCTTGCCACCGTCGAATCCCTGGTCGGCAAACGCTTTGGCGACCCGGTCAATCCCCTTCTGGTGTCGGTGCGTTCGGGGGCCCGCGCCTCCATGCCCGGCATGATGGATACGGTTCTCAACCTGGGTCTCAACGACGCCACGGTCGAGGGGCTGGCGCGGCTGGCGGCCGACCCGCGCTTCGCCTTCGACAGCTACCGCCGGTTCATCCAGATGTATTCCAACGTGGTGCTTGGTCTCGACCACCACATGTTCGAGGAGATCCTGGACGATCGCAAGGACGTTTTGGGAGTCACCGTGGATACGGCATTGATCGCCGACGACTGGCGGCTGGTGGTGGCTGAATACAAGGCGGCGGTGGAGCGCGAGCGGGGCGAGGCCTTTCCCCAGGCGCCGCACGACCAACTGTGGGGCGCTGTCGGCGCGGTGTTCGAAAGCTGGAACAACGACCGCGCCAAGTTCTATCGCCACATGCACAATATTCCGGACGCCTGGGGCACGGCGGTGACCGTCCAGTCCATGGTGTTCGGCAACATGGGCGAGACCAGCGCCACCGGGGTCGCCTTCACCCGCAATCCGTCCACTGGAGAGCATCGCCTCTATGGCGAGTTTCTGATCAACGCCCAGGGGGAGGATGTGGTGGCCGGCATCCGTACGCCCAGGCCGCTCACCGCGGCGGCGCGCGAGGAGATGGGCGAGACGGCCCTATCCATGGAGGAGGCCCTGCCCCAGGTCTTCGGCCAGTTCCGCGAGGCGGTCGGCGCCCTGGAAGGCCACTACCGCGACATGCAGGATATCGAGTTCACCGTCGAACGCGGCCGCCTCTACATGCTGCAGACACGCGACGGCAAGCGCACCACCAAGGCGGCGCTCAAGATCGCCGTCGATCTCGCCGGCGAGGGCCTGATCACCCGCGCCGAGGCCATCGCTCGCATCGACCCGGCCTCCCTGGACCAGCTTCTCCATCCGACCATCGATCCGGCCGCCGCGCGCGACGTGATTGCCACCGGCCTGCCCGCCTCGCCGGGCGCCGCCACCGGCAGGATCGTCTTTTCCGCCGCCGCCGCCGAACGGGAGGGGGCCGGCGGCGAAGCGGTGATCCTGGTGCGTGAGGAGACCTCGCCGGAGGACATCCGGGGCATGGACGCCGCGCGCGGCGTGGTCACCGCGCGCGGCGGCATGACCAGTCACGCCGCCGTAGTGGCGCGAGGCATGGGCCGTCCCTGCGTCTCGGGGACCGGCGAACTCCACATCGACGCCAGGGCGGGAAAGATGAGCGCCCGCGGCCGGACCTTCCGCGCCGGCGAGGTGATCACCATCGACGGCTCGCGCGGCGAGATCCTGGCCGGCGCTGTGGCCATGGTCGAGCCGGAACTGTCGGGGGATTTCGCTACTCTTATGGCGTGGGCGGACGACGCCCGGCGCCTGAAGGTCCGCGCCAACGCCGAGACCGCCACCGACGCCCGGGCCGCCCTCCGGTTCGGGGCGGAGGGCATCGGCCTGGTCCGCACCGAGCACATGTTCTTCGACGAGGCGCGCATCGCGGCGGTGCGCGAGATGATCCTGGCCGACGACGAGCGGGGCCGCCGCGCCGCTCTGGCCAAGATCCACCCCATGCAGAAGGGTGATTTCGTCGAGCTCTTCGAGATCATGGATGGCCTGCCGATCACCTTCCGCTTGCTCGATCCGCCCCTGCATGAGTTCCTGCCGCACACGGAGGAAGATCTGGAGCAGGTCGCGCGGGCCACCGGCCTGGATGCGGCCAAGCTGCTGCGGCGGGCCCGCGAACTGCGCGAAACCAATCCGATGCTCGGCCACCGGGGGTGCCGCCTGGGGGTCTCGTTCCCGGAAATCTATGAAATGCAGGTGCGCGCCATCATCGAGGCTGCCTGCGAAGTGGCCGCCTCCGGCAAAAACGCGCCGCGCCCGGAGATCATGCATCCCCTGGTCGCCAAGGGAGAGGAGATGAGGTTCCTGCGCGCCCTCACCGACCGCGTGGCGCGTGAGGTGATGGCCGAGCAGGGGCGGACCATCGCCTACCAGGTCGGCACGATGATCGAACTGCCCCGCGCCGCCCTTACCGCCGGCGACCTGGCGGCGGACGCCGAGTTCTTCTCCTTCGGCACCAATGACCTCACCCAGACCACCTTCGGCATCAGCCGCGACGACGCGGCGCGCTTTCTCAACGCCTACATCGACAAGGGCATATTCACCGCCGATCCCTTCGTCACCCTCGATGTCGAAGGGGTCGGCGCCCTCATCCGCATGGCCGCCGAGCGTGGCCGGGCGGCGCGGGCCGACATCAAGCTCGGCATCTGCGGCGAGCACGGCGGCGATCCGGCGACGATCGCCTTTTGCGAGGCGGTCGGTCTCGACTATGTCAGCTGTTCGCCCTATCGGGCGCCGATCGCGCGACTGGCCGCCGCCCAGGCGGCCCTGGCGAGAAAGGGGCGGGCCGATGCCTAATTCGCCGTTCGAGGAGATGGAAGCGCGCGAGCGAGCCGAACACGCCGCCGAAGCCATCGAGGCCAAGGACCCCATGCTCTCGCAGGTTACCCTGACCATCGCCGTCCTGGCCGTGGCGGCGGCGGTGTGCGCCAGTCTGGAGACCACCGAGGGCGACAAGACCATCGTCAGCAAGAACGACGCGGTTCTGGAGCAGAACAAGGCCACCGATCAGTGGAATTTCTTTCAGGCCAAGAGCCTGAAGAAAAACCTCTACGCCATCGCCGCCGACCAGCCCGGCCCCAAGGCCGCCGGCTACGCCCAGATCGCCGCCAAGAACGCCGCCGAACAGGTCGATATCCAGAAAAAGGCCAAGGCTCTCGAAGCCGGCCGCGAGCGGTGGAGCGCCGAGGCCGAGGTCCACGAACGCCGCCACGGCCGCCTCACCATCGCCTCGACCCTGCTCCACATGGCCATCGCCATTGCCACCCTGGCGATCATCCTGCACCGCCGTTGGCCCTGGTTCACCGCCCTGGCCCTCACCGCCGGCGGCCTGGCCCTGGGGGCGTGGGCCTACCTGTAGAGGCGTCGCGACCGCGGGCCTTGATGAGACTCTCGTCGCATTCACCCGCGAGAGTCGCAAAACCGTGTGGCCGGGCGAAACGGCCGCCGGTCAGGCACGTTGGGACAGCCTAACCAAAACACCCACCGCGGGACTCACCGCTCTTAGACGAGGTATCGATATGTCACCCCTGAAAACCGTTTGCGCGAGCGTGGCCATGCTGGCCTTCGCCGGCGCCGCCTACGCCCAGTCCGACTCCATGGCGAAGGACAATATGTCCCCGGCGCCGATGCACATGTCCAAGTCGAAGATGGCGATGATGAACAAGTGCAAGGCCATGTCTCATGACGCCATGATGAAGAACAAGGGGTGCATGGCGATGATGAAGGCGCACCCCGACATGATGAAAAATGACGGATCGATGGCCCATTAGCGGAGCCGCCCTGATCGTCGGGTTCTGGCCGACGCCCGCTCCTGCGGGGCGCGGTCAGGATCGCGACAGGCGATAGAGTCTGGGACTCACCCCGAACCTGGCCCTGAAATGGGCGGAAAAGCGCGCGCCGTCGCTGTAGCCGACGGCCTCGCCGATCCGCGCGACGCTCAACTCGGTCCCGTCGAGCATGATCTGCGCCCGATCCAGGCGCAGGCGCACCAGGTAGCGGTGAGGGCTGAAACCGGTGGACTGCTTGAAGGCGCGGAAGAATTGCGCCCGGCTGAGCCCCGTCAGGGCGGTAAGCTCCGCCAGGCTGATGTCGGCGGCCAGCTTGTCCAGCATATAGTCGATGACGCGTCGCAGCCGCCATCCCGCAAGGCCGCCGGTCTTGAAGGCCGCCGGCGTCGGCGCCCGCGCGCGCGCCGGGAGGGTCGAATGCTCGCCAAGCAGCGCGACTGACAGCACGGTTAGCAGGCTATCGGGATATAGCCGTTCCCTCCCACCGCGCTCCTGAATCGCCGCCAGCAGGCGAGCGAACAGCTGTTCGATATACGGGTTTCGGGCGCCGATCACATCGACCAGTTCGCAGGCCCGAGGCTCGCGATCGAACTCCTCGATGGCGATCTGGTCCAGCAACGCGGTGTTGAGCGTCAGGTGGGCGAAGTCGATCGGGCCGTGCGTCTCCCAGCGGTTGGACTGGCCGGCGGGCAAAACGGTGAGCGCGCCCAATTCGATTTCGTGGGCGCTCATGTGTCCGCCCCGCCAGCGCCGCACCTGCTTGGCGCCTCCCAGGTGCAAGCACAGCAGGTTTTCGCTCAGGGCCGGCTGGTCCATCTCGGCGCAGGTGTCGGTATAGCGGCGGATGCAGACACGCCCCGCGTCGTCGGGCATCGAGGCCAGGGCGGGCGCCGCCATGGTTGAATACCAGTCGATGGGCGATATTTCTCCGCCTCTCGGGCGCCGATTCGCGCGCTCGTCGCCATAAACCGAGGAGGGCGCGGCGAGATCGCCGCGAGCAGCGCTCTGAAACACGGGTTTGCAAGCTCCGCCAGGGACCATCGAGGGTCCGCCTATTCAACGCGTGAATGGAGTAAAAAGTTACATCCCCACGGTTCAGGTCTTGTCAAATCGTCCCACGCGTTCCGCACGGGGATGACGACCCTAATCTCATCGCCCCGGTCAAATCTCACGAAAGTCGCGACGAAACCTGGTCTGGCGAACCAATGGCGCGGCGGCGCATTAGCCAGACAGACTATTCATAAAAGGGCGTCATGGCCGATCACATCTTTATGGCCGAGGTCGTCCAGCCGGTGCTGATCAAGGATGGCGGGCTGTTTCTGGTCTGCCGCGCCGATGGCGAAATCACCGCCGAGTGCGGCTCGGGGTTCGGGCTCTTCCACCGAGACACCCGCTATCTGAGCCGCTACGAACTGCGCATCGGCGGGGCCGCGACGCTGAAACTGATGTCCAGCGCGGCGCGGGGCTCGCAATCGGTCCACGATCTCACCAACGACGTCGTGCGCCAGCTGGGCGGCGCTCCGCTCGATGTGCAGAGCCTGGGCGTGCGGCTCGACCGGACCGTCGATGGCGAAAGCCTTGTCCTTACCGACCGGCTGGTCATCCGCAACTTCACGTCCTACCCGGTGACCTTTCGCCTGAGCATCCTGATCGACGCCCTGTTCGAGGATCTTTTCGAGCTTCGCGGCGCCAAGGGCGCCAGGCGCGGGCCGACCCGCGAGGCGATCGCCTCCGAACACGGGCTGGTCTTTCGCTATCGAGGCGCCGACAAGGTGGATCGTGAGCTGGAAGTCGCGTTTTCGCGGTCGGCCACCCCGCGGTCGCGGCGCGGCGCCCGACTGGCCGAATTCGATTTCGCACTGGAAAGCCAGGCGAGCGAGGCGCTCACCGTCACCTTCACGATCCGCGAGGTCGGAGCGCCGAAGGCCGCGCCGCCGCCCGCGCCGGCCTTCTACGACGGCGTGAAGGTCGAGAGCGACAACGCGGTGCTGAACGTAGTCGCCGACCGCTCGTTTCGCGACCTCATCATGTTGCGGACGGGTCTTGAAGACAATTTCATCGCCGGCGGCATGCCATGGTTCGTTTCCCCCTTTGGGCGCGACAGCATTCTGGCCGCCCTGCAGACCCTCGCCTTCGATCCGCGCCCCGCCGAAGGGGTGGCGCGCCTGTTCGCGGTCTATCAGGGCAAGCGTCACGACCCCGAAACCGGCGAACAGCCCGGCAAGATTCATCACGAACTGCGCCTGGGGGCGATGGCCCATCTCGACGAGGTTCCGCATCGGCCGAGCTACACCTCGGTCGATTCGACGCCCCTCTACCTGATCCTGATCGGCCAGCACGCGCGATGGACCGGAAGCCTGGGCCTCTTCCGCGAGCTGCGACCCGCCATCGACGCCGCCCTTGCCTGGATGGACGGGGACGGCGACAGCGATCGCGACGGCTACCTCGACTACACCGGCGACACGCCCGAGGGGCCGATCAACCAGGGCTGGAAGGACTCCAGCTTCGGCATTCCGCGTAAAGACGGCGGGGTTCCCAAATCTCCCATCGCCCTTTGCGAGGTCCAAGGCTACGTCTACCTGGCCAAGACGCTGATCGCGGAGGCGTTGCGGGCCAACGGAGACGGCACCGCGGCCGACCGCCTCGAGGCCCAGGCGAAAAAGCTGCGCGAAGGCTTCAACCGCGACTTCTGGATGGAGGACGAGGGCTGCTACGCCCTGGCGCTGGAAAGCGGCGGGCGGCAGGTCACGGTGGTCACCTCCAACGCCGGCCAGGCGCTGTGGTCGGGGATCGCCGAGGCGGACAAGGCGGCGCGCACCGCCGATCGCCTGATGGCGCCGGACATGAATTGCGGCTGGGGGATAAGGACCCTCTCCGAAGGCGCGGCGGCCTACAATCCGCTCAATTACCACCTGGGCTGTGTGTGGCCGTTCGACAACGCCCTCATCGTCGGTGGCCTGCGGCGCTATGGCCTCGACGAGGCGGCGGTTCGCGTGTTCGGCGCGGTGGTGGACGCCGGCGGCCATTTCGCCCTCGGCCGGTTGCCGGAATTCTATGTCGGCTTCGGGCGCGAGGCCGGCCTCTTTCCCGCCCGCTGTCCCTTCGCCGAGCCGATGCAGGCCTGGTCGGCGGGCGCCGTGCCCTACATGCTTACCTCGCTTCTCGGCCTGACGCGGGTGGGCGAGGAGATCCGGATGGAGCGACCCGTCCTCCCCGCCGGCGTGAGCCGCGTGGCCCTCCGCGGCCTCACCCTCGGGAACGCCCGCGTCGATAGCGAGTTGGAGCGGGGCGCGGATGGCGTGCTCCACAGGCGGGTCACCACCGCGCGGGAAACGGACTGATGAGTCAAAAGCCGCTCGCCGGCCAGCGAGCGATCGTCACCGGCGCCAGCTCGGGCATCGGCGCGGCGATCGCCCACGCCTATGCAGAGGCCGGCGCGGCGGTCCTGGTCAACCATCACGACGACGCCAAGGCCGCCCACGCCATCGCCGACGCCATTGTGGAGAAAGGCGGGCGCGCCGTGGCCGTGGCGGGCGATGTCTCGCAACCGAAGATCGTCGAGCACCTGTTCGATGTCGCGCACGAACATTTTGGCGGCATCGATATCCTGGTCGCCAACGCCGGCCGGCAAAAGGACGGCGCCTTCACCGAACTGACCCTGGAAGACTGGCGAGCGGTCATCGATCTGGATCTCACCGGTTCCTTCCTGTGCGCGCAGGAGGCGGTGCGCCGATTCCGCCGCCAGGGCCTCGATCCCAAGCGCTCGGCGGCGCTGGGCAAGGTGCTGTTCGTCAGCTCGGTCCATCAGGCCATCGCCTGGGCCGGCCACGCCAACTACGCCGCCGCCAAGGGCGGGGTGAAGATGCTGATGGAGACCATGGCCCAGGAACTGGCGGCGGAGAAGATCCGCGTCAACGCCATCGCGCCCGGCGCAATTCGGACGCCGATCAACAAGGCGGCGTGGGAGACGCCCGCCGCCCTGCGCAAGTTGCTGAAACTGATCCCCTACGGCCGGATCGGCGAGGTGGAGGATGTGGCCGGAGCCGCCGTCTGGTTGGCCTCCGACGAGGCCGACTATGTGGTGGGAACAACCCTCACCATCGACGGCGGCATGAGCCTCTATCCGAGTTTCCGCGAGGGCGGTTGACGGCGAGACGATCGACGGGTTCCTGGCCCGCGCCGCGCCTCACGCCAGTTGGTCCCGTAGATCGCGCAGGCACGAGCGCAGGCTTTCCTCCATCGTCGGGTGATAGAAGGGCAGGTCGAGCACGGCGCCGACCGTCATTTCGAGCTGGGCGGCCCAGGCCAGGAGGTGGGCCAGGTGTTCGACCTTCGGCCCAAAGAGTTCGCCGCCGACGATGACGCCGTCGGCGCGCCGGGCGTAGGCGCGCAGGACACCGGCGTCCCGTCCATCGACGCGGGCGCGGCCGTTGTCGTCGGAACGGCCGATCGCCCAGTCGGGCTCTTTCTGCGGATCGAAGCCGCCGCCGATGAAGGCGAGGTCCGGATCGGTGAAGACGACGCTGAACTCCACCCCCGGCGCGCGGCGCTCGAGCTTAGGATAGCGGGCGGCGTTGGCGCCAGCCAGCTCGCCCTGGGCCGAGGCCTCGTGCAGGACCGGCCGCGCATTGTTGGCGTCGCCGGCGATGAAGACGGCGCTCTGGCCGCAGCGCAGGGTTTGCGGATCGAACAGGGGGATGCCGCGCGGACCCAGCTCCAACCCCGACATGTTCAGGTCCAGGCCGTCCAGGGCCGGCGGCCGGCCCGCCGCGTCGAGGATATAGGGGAAGACTCCCCGCTTCTTCTCCCCCGCCGCGTTCGTCCAGGCGACCACGACATCGCCGGCGCGGTCGCGGCGCGCCTCGACCTCGACGCCGAGGTGAAAGGTCAGTTCCTTGCCGAACGCCTCGCGCGCCGCCGCCGCCACCTTGGTGTCGCGCGCCCCGCCGACGGCGTTCCCTGAATCGAAGACGGCCACCCGGACGCCCAGTCTGGCGAAGGCGACGGCCAGTTCGAGCCCCAGCGGCCCGGCCCCGATCACGGCCAGGGACTTCGGCGGCTCGGCTAGGTCGAACACGGTCTCATGGGTCAGGAGCCGCTCGCCGCAGGCGCGGGCCAGTTCCGGCGGCACGGCCGGCCGGGCGCCGGCGGCGATGACGACAGCGCGCGCCTCCACGCGGCTGTGATCATCGACGGTGAGCGTCGTCGGGCCGGTGAAGCGGGCGTGGCCGGCCAGTTTCTCCCGCGCCGGAATGGCGGCGACGTCCTTGAGCACCCCGGCGACGAAATGGTCGCGCTCCGCCTGGACGCGGGCCATCACCGCCCGCCCGTCGATCCTGGGCTTGCCGTGGACGCCGAAGACGGCGGCTTCTCGCATGTCGCGGGCGGCCCTGGCCGCCGCCAGCAGCAGCTTCGAAGGCATGCAACCCACCCGGGCGCAGGTCGTGCCGCCGGGCCCGGCCTCGATGAGCAGGGTCCTGGCCCCCGCCTCCGCGGCGGCGCGGCGGGCGGCGAGGCCCGCGGTTCCGGCACCGATGACCACGACGTCGCAGGTGAGGGATTTCATTTAAGGGCCGTCCTTCGCCGATGGGTCCCTCTTCAACGCCCGCGACGCCGATTGGATCGATTCAGACCTTATGGGCTTGCACGTCGGCCGGACGCCCCCTCCGTCACGCGATGCGAGGGGGCATCGCGCGCCACCTCCCCCGCGAAGAGGCGCAGGGGAGGAAAGAGTGACGGTCAGCCTTCCTCTCTCCTCCCTTGCGAAGCGGGGGAGGTGGCGCGGCGGCCTCTCGCGCCGTGACGGAGGGGGGCGTCCGACCGTGCGGGCTGTTCTCAACGTCTCAAACAGACGGCTCGCGCGCGCATAGGGGCGGGCGAATCTCGGTCTTCCGCGCCCGCCCCAGCCCAGCAGGGCCTCGCCGAGCAGCCAGATGGAGATTCCGAGCAGGCCGACATCCTTCAGCAGGAACTGTCCGGGCACGGATGAAATGGCCGGAAAGCCGCCCGCCAGCGGTTCGCCGACGCCCGGGGTGGTGAAGAAGAAGCTGAGGGTGATCAGGAAGCTGATCACCGCCATCGCCCCGCCGACCACCGAGGCGAGGGGCGCCACGGGGCGCGCGGCGAGGAGGATGGCGGTGGCGATTTCGATGACGCCGATCAGATAGCTGGCCCCCTGAATACCGAACGCCGCGTGAAACCAGCCCACCAGCGGGCTGTTGGCGATGAACGGGGCGATACCGGTCGCCTCGTAGGCGGTGAACTTCATGCAGCCGAACCACAGGAAGATCAGCACCAGCCCGTAGCGCAGCCACCAGCCGGAAAGTCCGGCGATCCGCAGTCCGAGATCGCCGCGCGGTCGGCCCGCCCCGGCCTTGACCAGCGATGCGTCCAGGACGAACAGCGAAATCCCCAGCAGCCCGACGTCCTTCAGCAGGAACTGGCCGGGCTTGGCGGAAATGGCCGGAAAACCGCCGGCCAGCGGTTCGGCGACCCCGGGCGTGAAGAAGAAGAACGACAGGGTGATCAGGAAGGTCAGGACCGCCATGGCTCCGCCCACTACCGACAGCCACGGCTTGACCAGTCCGGCCAGCAGCAGAACGCCGGTGGTGATCTCGTAGACGCCCAGGATGTCGCTGGTTCCCTGGATGCCGAAGGCGGCGTGCCACCAACCGACCAGAGGGCTGTTGGCGACGAAGCCGGCCACCCCGGACGCCTCGACGCTGGTGAACTTCATGGCCCCGAACCACAGGAAGATCAGCGCCAGGCCGCAGCGCATGACCAGGGCGCCGAGGGTTTCGACGCGGGCGCCGGTCGCGGTGGGCGAACCCGCCGGATAGGCGGTGTCGTAGGCGTCTGGAAGGACGACGTCGGTCATCGGATTTTCCTTAGGGAGGCTTTTTAGCTTCGCCGCGGTCAGGTCGCCGGTTGGACCGGCGTGGGGGGCATCAGAACCTTGTCGATGACATGGATTTCACCATTATCGACGGCCATGTCGGACTGGGTGATCTTGGCGTCATTGACCATCCAGGCGCCGTTCTTCATCTGCAGCACGACCGGCTCGCCCATGGTGGTGGTGGCCGCAGACAAGGTCGCCTTGAGATCGCGGGTGGTCAGCCGGCCGAACAGGGTGTGATAGCCGAGGACCTTCTTGAGCATCGCCTTGTTTTCCGGCTTCATCAGCATGTCGAGCATGCCCGGCGGCAGGGCGTTGAAGGCCGCGTCGGTCGGCGCGAAGACGGTGTAGGGACCCGGCTGGGCCAGGGTCGCGTCCATGCCCGCGGCGGTGGCCGCCTTGAGCAGGATGGTGAACTGGCCCGAGGCCTTGGCCGTCTCGACGATGTTCTTCGCCGATGCGGCGCCGCCGAGGGTAAGGGCGAACGCCAATGCCAGAGGCGGCCAGAATTTCATGGTCAGTTCCTTTGTGTCCAATCGCGAAGCCCCAGGCACGGGGCTCCCGGCTCGAACGCATCGAGTCCTGAACCGCAAATGCGGGTCGCGGCCCTCGGTTCATCGACGGCCCCCGATCGCGGCATTTGGCGAGACTAAGACCCCGAGGGTGAGACTCTCCGGTGTGTCGCCCCGCAGCCGAGCCCAAGGCGCGACCGGCTTTACGTCAACCCCGCCGGGCGATTTGGCCAACAACGGTATCCGTATCCGGGGACACAATACCTAATTGACACCGGCGCGGCGATGGCCGCAAGTGGCGGCCATGGCGCGCTTGGCTCGGGTGGTGATGGAGGGCGTGGCGCATCATGTGACCCAGCGCGGCAATCGCGGCCAGCGGGTTTTTTTCGGCGACGACGACTACCTGGCCTATGGCGCGTTGCTGGCGGCGGGCTGCGCGGGCGCCGGGGTCGCGGTGTGGGGCTATTGCCTGATGCCCAACCACGTTCACCTCATCCTGGTCCCCTCCAGCCCCGATGGCCTGCGCGCCGCCCTGGCCGAGACGCACCGGCGCTACACGCGGCGGGTCAATTTCCGCGAGGGCTGGCGCGGCTATCTTTGGCAGGGCCGCTTCGCCTCGGCGGCCATGGACGAGGTTCATCTGATGGCCGCGGCCCGCTATGTCGAACTCAACCCGGTGCGGGCGGGCCTGGCGGCGAAGGCGCCGGACTGGCCATGGTCGAGCGCGCGGGCGCATCTGGAGGGGCGCGACGACGGTCTGGTCTGCATCGCCCCCCTGCTCGCCCGCCAAAGCGACTGGCGGGCGTTCCTGGACCAAGGGCTGAGGGAGGATGAGCACAAGGCGCTACAAGCGGCCGAACGCACCGGCCGGCCCCTCGGCTCGGCGGCCTTCATCGCCGATCTCGAGCGCCGCCTCGGGCGAACCCTCACGCCTCGCAAGCCGGGGCGAAAAACCAGCGCGCCGGTGGCGATATGAGTATTGTGTCCTCGGATACAACTTTAGCCCCCACTCGGTGCAGCGTATCTGGCGCGCGCACGGCCCGCAGCCGCACCGAACCAGCTTCCCTAGCTTTCACCTATTTTCCGCGGGCGTCGCAGCAAATTTAAGGCAAGTATAGCCGACAATATCACTGTTATGAACAACAAACCACCAAGTGATCCATCATATGTGCTGGATATAAATGATATCAGTGGTATAACAGCGCCAATAAATACAAACAATAATTTACCTAACCACTCAGCGAGTGAGTGCGGCCAGACGTTGCTCATTATAGAAACGGACAAATTAATCATCGGTGACGCGATTATCCAAATACCAGCTAACACACTCAGCAAATCCATCCATTTGCTTCCCCTGCGGCGTAGAAACCTTAACGCCAACAGATAACAAATTAGCGTTGTCGGACAGAGAAAATTGATTAGAATCAGGCATTTCGTTTGACTTGGCGCGACAAGCTTAATAATAACGTCCGGAATCCAGAATATTAGGTCGTGTACCCGTAAGTGGGAGTGAAGGGATTCCCGCACGGGCGTGATTGTGATTCAAGCTCCAAAACAGAAGGAGCGTGGATGTGAGTCGTTTCGATCTCAGCGACTTCGAGTGGGGCGTCTTTGCTCCGTTGCTGCCGGACAAGCCGCGAGGCGTTCCGCGCGTGGATGACCGGCGGGTGCTGAACGGGATGTTCTTCGTTCTGCGATCAGGGATGCCCTGGCGCGATCTGCCGGAGCGGTACGGGCCGTACGCGACGGTCTACAACCGCTTCAACCGGTGGCGCAAAGCGGGCGTGTGGGACCGGCTGATGGATGCGATTACAGCGGCTTACGATGGCGAGGTGCAGATGATCGACTCCTCGTCGATCCGGGTTCATCAGCACGCCGCCGGAGCAAAAAAAACGGTGGAGTTCGTCATATGGGCCGCTCCCGGGGCGGGCTGACCACCAAGATCCACGCCGTTGTCGATGCGCGAGGATTGCCAATCCGGCTCGCCTTGTCGGCCGGCCAAGCTCACGACGTAACCATGGCCGATGAGATGCTCGATGGGTTCGCGCCGAACGCCATGATCCTGGGCGACAAGGCCTACGACACCGACAACATCCGAGCCAAAGCCGCCCAAGCTGGTGGCTGGGCGAACATCCCGCCCAAAAGCAACCGCCTGGGACCGATCGTCTTCAGCCCTTGGCTCTATCGCCAACGCAACCTCGTCGAGAGGTTCTTCAGCAAACTCAAACACTACCGACGCGTCGCCACCCGATATGACAAGCTCGCCGACAACTTCCTCGCCGCCGTAAAACTCGTCGCCATCCGACTATGGTTGCGCGCTAATGAGTCCACGACCTAGCCCACCAAAAAATCCAAACAAAAACAACCTAGGCATTATTGGCCGAGCCGGAAAGATCCTGGGTGAAGGCGGCGACGAGGTCGTTGATCGCGGCGACGGTTTTAATGCTCTGACTCCTTTCTTGCGGACCGCTTTGTTGCAGATATTGAAATGCTGTTACCTTGCTCTTAACACGTCAATCGAAGCGGACACGCTATAGAGGCTACCGAAGATTACCGCAATAAACCCCTGGGTCGTCTCGCCCACGGGTAAAACATACCCCAGCTCAAATGAACCACAAGTGCATATCGCTAGGATCGTTCTTGGAAAAGAAAATGTCCCGTATTTTTTCCAAAATTCTGCTGGAGTTGTCCTGTACCACACCACCGGCTCGTCCGTGCCGGGGCCGGTCCGGTATCCGGGGACACAATGCCTAATTGACGCCAAACCCGCCAAACCGCCCCCTCACTCCCGCAGGAGCGGCAGCGACAGGCCCGGGGCCGGCCCCGCCGTCAGCAGTTCGCGGCGGAAGCGGAAGAGTTCGGCCGGCCTGCCGCCGGTGTCGGCGTCCATCCGCCCGAGGCCCTCGACCAGGGCGGTGCGCTCGACCACCCGGCGGAAGTTCTGCTTGTGCAGGGGGACGCCGGCGATCGCCTCCACGGCGCGCTGCAGGGCCGAAAGGGTGAAGGCCTCGCCCATCAGTTCGAACACCACCGGGCGGTATTTCAGCTTGCCGCGCAGGCGGCCAAGGCCGGTGGCCAGGATGCGCCGGTGGTCGGAGATCATCGGCTCGCCCAGGGCCGGCGTCAGCGCCTCCGGCTCGGCCGGCGCGCCGCCTCGGGCGCGGTCGCGGTCGCGCGCCGCCTCGGGGGCGAGGCCGGCCTCATAGAGAAGCTCGTAGCGTTCCAGCACCCGCTCTTCGTTCCACGGCGCGCCGTCCAGGGCGAAGAGGAGCCTGGCGCGGCCGCGGCGCGCCTCCGATCGCCCGCACCACCCCGCCAGCGCCGGCGCGATCGCCTGGTCGATCGACGCGGGGCGGCCGGCCCGCCAGTCCTCCCACGGAAAGAACCTCGACCACGACGACCAGGCGGCGCCCCCGGCGCGGGTGTCCTCCGCCGAGGGGGCGAGGGCGAGATAGCCCACCGAGATCACCCGCGCCTGGCCCGCCCCCACATCGGCGCGCGGGGCGTCGCGCCCCTTGTCGCCGAAAGTGTAGAGCTGCTCGACATAGCCCAGTTCGAAGCGGGTCTGGCGGGTCACGAACTCGCGCAGCGCCAGCTCGAAGGTGCGGTGATCCAGGGGGTCGAAAGGGCCGAAAGGCAGGCCCTCCAGGGTCGAGGCCCGCTCGGTCCGGCTGTCCCTGGGGCGAACCGTCAGGACGCAGCCGCCGCCGGCGCGCAGGGCGACGATCACCGTCGAAAGACCGATGACGACCGGGGTGGTCATTCGGTGTCGAAGGCGGCCGGCCCCGGGGCGTAGCCGGCGGCTTGCGAAAGGACGCGGTAGCGCTGCAGATAGCGCGCCTCGGCCTCGGGCGGGGCCAGGGGCTCGATGGCCACGGCGTAGCCGCGCGGCGGAGTTCCAAAAAGCTCCAGCGCCTCGGCGTGTTCGAACCCGGCAAGCTGGGTCGCCTCGAAGAAGGCGCAGGCGCGATCGGCGGCCTTGATCAGGGCCTCGATCGGGGCGGGAGTGCGGGCCGGCAGACCGAAACGGATGTGAATGGCGCTCTCCAGGCGGGTTTCGAAGGTGCGGTAGTCCAGGCCCAGGGCGGTCTTGAACGGGGAAATCATGTCGCCGATGACGTATTCCGGGGCGTCGTGCAGCAGCGCCGCCAGGCGCCAGCGCGGGGCGAGGCCGGCCCGCAGGTGGGCGGCGATTTCCTCCACCACCACCGAATGCTGCGCCACACTGAAAGGATGATCGCCGGTGGTCTGGCCGTTCCACCGCGCCACCCGCGCCAGGCCGTGGGCGATATCCTCGATCTCGATGTCCATGGGGGAGGGGTCGATGAGGTCGAGCCGGCGGCCCGACAGCATGCGTTGCCAGGCGCGCGGCGCGGCCGGTTCGCAGCGTCGGCTATGCAGCCCTTTCGCCACCGGGCCGTTCCTCCCATGGTCAGCCTCGGCCAGATGGCCCATCGCTTGACAAAGATCAATGCGCGGGGGACCGAGGCCTGAGGTGCGGGAGACTGTCGATGGACTGGGCGAGAATCATGGCGCCGCTTTCGGGCGGCGAGGGGGACGGGCGGATCGTCGCCGCCGCCGCCGCCCTGGCCGAGCCGTTCGGCGCGGAACTCGCTTGCGTCCACGCGCCGGCCGATGTGGCCGACCTGATACCGTGGATGGGCGACGGCTTCATGGGCGGGGTGCAGGCCACCGCGATCGAGAGCATCCGCCAGGCCTGCGCCGAAGGCGAGGCGGCGGCGCGGGCGGCGGTCGAGGCCTGCCCCTACCCGCGCAAGGCCTTCATCCCGCTGAAGTCGCCGGTGTGGGCGGCCCTGGCCATGCAGGGCCGGCTCTCGGACGTGCTGGTGTTCGACGACGCGTCGGCGCGGGGCAAGGGGCCTCTGGCGGAGACCTTCCAGCAGATCGTGGCCGGCGAGCAGCGGCCGACCGTGGTGGCGCGGCCCGGGCTGAAGGTGGGCGGCGTGGTGGCGGTCGCCTGGGATGGCGGCAAGGAGGCGAGCCGCGCCGCGCGCACCGCCCTGCCACTGCTCAAGAAGGCGGCGCGGGTGATCGTCCTTGCCGCGCCGGCCGCCTCGTCGCGCAAGTTCGATCCCGCTCTCCTGGCCGCCTTTCTGTCGGCGCGCGGCGTGGCCAATGAGGTGCGGGAGCTTGCCGAAGCCGGAGACCCCGCCCCGGCCCTGATCCGCGCCGCCGAGGCGGCAGGGGCCGATCTGCTGGTCGCCGGCGCCTTCGGTCATCCCCGGCTTCGGGAGTTCATCTTCGGCGGCGCCACCCGCACCTTCCTTAACGCCGACGGCCCGTCGCTTTTCCTGTCGCACTGACCCCCTCCCCCACGGAGCTTTCATGCCCCTTTCGCGTATCGTCATGAGACTGGCCCGCAACCCCGGCACCGAGTTCGCCGGCGGCGACGACCATCGGGGCTACGCCCTGACCGCGCCCCTGACGGCCGACGGGCGCATCGACGGCGCGGCCTACGCCAAGGCCAGGGACGCCTGCGTGGTCCGCCGCTTCGCCCCCGACGAAGACCCCGCCGACGGCCATCTGGCCAGACAAGGGACCCGCTGGTTCTTCGACTACGAGGAAGGCGAGGCCGCCGACGACGAGCCGGTCTATCGCCTGGGCGAGCACCGCTTCGTGGTCGGCGAATACGTCACCGTCACCGACGAAGACGGCCGGCCGCTGACCTACAAGGTGGTGGAGGTGGCGGCGGCCTAGCCGCCTACATTGAGGCGCAGCAGGTCGCGCATGTCGTCTTTCAGGTCGTTATCCGATTTCGCCTTCGCGGTGGCGACAACCAGGGGTCCGCCGGCCGGCCCGCGCGCTTCGTAACCCACCGCCTTGTAGCCGTTGGGTCCGGGATTGTCGGAGGCCAGAATGAACGAGCGCCGGATCCCCGAGCCCGGCTCATCGACGCGGACCTCGGCCCCGTTGTCACGGGCGAACACAGAGACGCCGGGCTTGGCGACCGTCACCTGCGAATGGCCGTTCTGGTCGCTGACCGCGACGGTCTTGCCGTTCGTCCGACCCGAGATCTGCCCACCCGCGATCTGAACCGTGGCGTCGTCATTGCCGTTGGCGTGGATATGGATGCCGGGCAGATCGATATCGACCCGGTCCTTGTCCGTCCCGGGGGCCTCGGATCCCGCCTTGGCCGCTGAGACCGCCGGCATCTCGGCCTTGAGCTGGGCTTCCAGAGGGGCCAGGGCGGCGGCGGGATCCTGACCGGCCAGATCGATGAGTTGCAGCGTGACCTCGCCGCCCTGGTCGTCGCCATAGAGGCACGACTTGCCGTCCGCCGCCGCGCTCTTGCGGGTCAGATCGCCCTGACTGGCCGGACAATCCAAGGTCGCGATGGCCCGGAGCGCCGCCTCGGCGTGGTGTCGGGGATGGGGCGGGGTGCAGGCGGCCAGAGCCACGGCGGCGACGCCCACGCCCGCGGCGGTGAATGCAAATCTGATCATCGGCCCGTTTCCCTCATTGTCTTAGAGCCGGATGGCTTCTTATACGAAACCTGAATCCGGCTCTACACTCTAAAATCTAGAGCAAGATTCAGCTCCGAGGCGATCCGCCCCGGACCATCTTGCTCTAGCCCAGGGTGTGACCCCACGCGCCCGCCGTCCAGTGAATTTGCGGTAAGGCGCGGTTTGCCCCCCGCCTATTGCTGTCCTGGCCGCGCCCCCGAGCCCTCCCGTCGGGCCAGAAAGGCCAGGCGCTCGAACAGATGCACGTCCTGCTCGTTCTTGAGCAAGGCCCCATGCAGGGGCGGGATCAGCTTGGTCGGGTCGCGCTCGCGCAACGCCGCGTCGTCGATGTCCTCCACCATCAGCAGCTTGAGCCAATCGAGCAGCTCGGAGGTCGAGGGTTTCTTCTTCAGCCCCGGCACCTTGCGCATGTCGTAGAAGATGCGCAGCGCCTCGGCGACCAGCTTCTGCTTGATGCCCGGATAGTGCACGTCGATGATGGCGCGCATGGTCTCCTCGTCGGGGAAGCGGATGTAGTGGAAGAAGCACCGGCGCAGGAAGGCGTCGGGCAGTTCCTTCTCGTTGTTGGAGGTGATCAGGACCACCGGGCGGATCTTGGCTTTGATGGTCTCGTTGGTCTCGTAGACATAAAACTCCATCCGATCGAGTTCCTGCAAAAGATCGTTGGGAAACTCGATGTCGGCCTTGTCTATTTCGTCAATCAGCAGGACCGGCCGCTCGTCGGAATCGAAGGCCTCCCACAGCTTGCCGCGCTTGATGTAGTTGGCAACGTCCTTGACCCGTTCGTCGCCCAGTTGGCTGTCGCGCAGGCGGGTGACCGCCTCGTACTCATAGAGCCCTTGGAGGGCCTTGGTGGTCGACTTGATGTGCCAGGTGATCAGCGGCGCCTCCAGCGCCTTGGCGATCTCATAGGCCAGCACCGTCTTGCCGGTCCCGGGCTCGCCCTTGATGAGCAGGGGCCGCTCCAGAGCGATGGCGGCGTTCACCGCGATCTTCAGATCGTCGGTGGCCACATAGTCGGCCGTGCCTTCGAAACGTTTGTTCATCCAGGTGTGACTCCGGAGAGGCGGGGTTCGGCCTCTTGAAACAGGTGTTCAAATCGGAGGCCACCCTAAAGGCCGCGCCACGACATTCAAGCGCGCCCCTCGCAAGGCGAGGCGAATTGGCGGGGGTTATCGACGCGCCCAGTGGCAGGCTTGCCACGCCTGGGCGAATTCCGAAGGCGGACGGCGGCTCGGACCGCTGGAGGCTCTTGCCATCGACGGCGCCCGTCGTCAGGTTCCGCGCCCCGTTTTCAAAGGTATCCTCGAATGCGCGGCCCCGCCGCCGGCGCGGCCGTTTCGACGCGTCCGCCGTCCCCCATTTTGACCGATCTTGGCGAGCTGCTGCGTCTGGCCGGCCCGGTGGTGGCCTCGCGCGTCGGCGTGATGACCATGGGGCTCACCGACGTAGTCGTGGTGGGGCGCTATTCAGCGATCCAGCTCGGCTATCTGGCGCTCGGCTGGACGCTGGCCAGCGTCGTCGTGGTTACCGCCATCGGCCTGCTTTCGGGCGTGCAGGTGATGGCCTCGCGCGCCCTTGGCGAGGAACGTCCGGACCTGGCGGGCGGCGCCCTTCGCCGCGGCCTGGTCTATGCCTTCTGGATCGGGACTGGCGCGATGGCGATCATGATCGCCGGCGGACCGGCCTTCCTGCATGTCAGCGGGATCGCCCAGGGGCTCGCCGACGGCGCGACGGCGCCGCTGATCGTTCTGGCGCTCTCCATGCCTAGCTTCGCCCTGTCGGTGGCGGCCGGATCGTGGATGGAGGGCCTTGGGCGGCCAAGGCCGGTGATGACGTTCATGTGGGGGGCCAACATCGTCAATCTGGCGGTCAACCTGGCGCTGGTGTCGGGGCGCTTCGGCTTGCCGGCGCTGGGCGCGGCGGGCGCCGCCTGGGCGACCTTTTCGGCGCGCTCGCTGCTGGCGCTCGCCACCTTGATCTACATCGCCCGCATGGCCGACGCGCGCGCCCTGGGCGTGTTCGACAAGCCCCCTCGCGACAGAGCCCGCGAGATCGAACAGAGGCGGATCGGCTACGGGGCCGGGGCGTCGGGATTTTTCGAGGTGGCGGCCTTCGCCTCGATGACCTTGATCGCCGGTTCGATCAGCGCCCTGACGGTGGCGGCCTATACGGTGGTGCTGAATGTGGTGTCGTTCGTGTTCATGGTCCCCCTGGGCATGGCGACCGCCACGGCGGTTCTGGTGGCGCGCGCCTTCGGGGCGAGGCGGCCCACCGCGCTCAACCGCGCCGCCTTCATCGGCTTCGCCGCCACGGCGATGTTCGCGCTGGCCGCCGCCCTGGCGATCTGGCCGGCCGCCCACCTGATCGCCCTGGGCTACACGACCGATCCGGCCACCATCGCCTTGGCCGCGGGCGGCCTCGCCCTGGCTTGCCTGTTCCTGATCCCCGACGCCCTGCAGGTGGTTGTCGCCCAGTCGCTGCGGGCGCGCGGCGACGTGCTCGCCCCCACCCTGACCCACCTGGCGAGCTACGCCTTGGTCATGATCCCGCTCGGCTGGACCCTGGCCATCGCCGCCCACCTGGGGATCGCCGGCATCGTCTGGGCCATAATCGCCGCCAGCTTCATCTCCGCCGGCCTGCTGCTTGGCCGCTTCTGGATGCTGGCGCGACGGGATTAGGCCCCGAGAATCCACCCTTCCTCGCGTTCGGCGTCGATGATGACATCGGCGGCGGTTGCCTTGGGCGGTGCGAAGAGGGCGCCCAGTCTGCCGCCCTCGTCGAGCTTGGCGAAATGTTCGGCCAGGGCGCGGACCTGGGTGAGGTCGCGGGTCTCTCCGGCCACCGGCGCGGGCTTGACGAGCGAGGGATAGACCTCGGCTGCCACCACCTCGACCCCCGCCAGGTCGGCCTCGGTGGGCGCCTTCCACCCGGTCTCGAACGGCCATACCCTGAGCTTGTCGCCGCGCGCCTTGGCCAGGCGGCGGACGGTGGGAATGCCGAGGATGGTCTGGCCGCCTACCGAGCCGGCATAGGAAAGTTTCCACACCGGCGAGGCGCCCTTGGCGGCGATTTCGGTGTGCCGAAATTCGGGGAGATCGTCTGGCCCGTGCGGACGAAGCTTCTTGGGCTGGAGCGTCGTGAGAGTGTCCCTGGGCGGGCAACCCCAAAACGGGAAGGGGCCGCCGGTGAGCCGCCGATTGATTTCCGAGGCGACGCCGAAACGGTTGTTGGTGTTGTCGGCCTTGTCCTTGACCATGCGATCGATCTGGTTCCAGACCGCCTTCCAGGGTTCGTCGCCGGTCAGGCCCAGGGCGGCGGCGAGGCCGCGCGGAAAGCCCAGGGCGAAGTCGAAGCCGACCAAGGTGCGCTCGTGATGTTTGGCGCGGTCGTCGAGGATCGCGGCCAGGAGCACTTCGGCCTCTCGGCGCGTCGCCGGGTTGTGGGCCTCGAAAGCCAGCCGAAAACGCACGTCGCGCTTGAGGACGCCGATCCAGATCGAATCCGATCCGGTGGTCCGCTTCGAGGCGGCGCTCCAATCGACGATCACATAGGCGTTGAAAAGACGGGCCACGGGGGCTCCTCTAAGGGAAGCGGTCGCGCGTTCTTTAGCCGGTGGCGCGCGCCAAGGCCAACACGCCGTCGCGTGGCGTCTGGACCGTAGCAATGGCGCGCCCGGGTCTGCTAGCATCGGCGAAAGAACAAGCGGAGGCAGACGCATGACCCACAACGCCGGACAGGTGCGCGCCCTGGCGCTGGTCGGGCCCACCGGCGCCGGCAAAACGAGCTTGATGGAGGCGATGCTGTTGGCCGCCGGCGCCATCGACCGGCGCGCCGGCGGTGGGGCGGCCGACAAGGTGGGCGACTCGAGCCCCGAGGCCCGCGCCCGCGGCCACTCGGTGGAACTCAACCTCGCCGGCTTCGACTTCCTGGGCGACCGCTATTCGGTGATCGATTGCCCAGGCTCGGTGGAGCTGGCCGCCGAGGCCGACGCCGCCCTGCCGGCCGTCGATCTGGCCTTGATCGTCGCCGAGCCGGAAAGCGCCAAGGCCGGCCTCCTGCAACCGCTGATGCGGCAGTTGGAGCAACTGGGCGCGCCGCGTGCGCTCTTCATCAACAAGATGGATCAGGCGCGAGGGCCGCTGGACGCCCTTCTGGCGGCGCTGGCCCCGGTCAGCGCCGCGCCCCTGGTCGCCCGCCAGCTTCCGATCGTGACGGATGAGCGGGTGACCGGTTTCGTCGATCTCGCCCTGGAGCGCGCCTACGTCTATCGCGCCGGCCGGCCCTCCGAATTGGTCGAGCTGACCCCCGACCTGGCCCAGCTCGAAGCCGACGCCCGTTTCCACATGCTCGAACAACTGGCCGATTTCGACGACGAGCTGATGGAGCAGCTCCTCAACGACGCCAATCCGAGCCGCGACCTGGTGTTCGGCGACCTGGTTCGCGACATGAACGAGGGCCTTATCGTGCCGGTGTTCTTCGGCTCGGCGCTGAATGGATTTGGCGTGCGCCGGCTGCTGAAGGCTCTGCGTCACGAAACGCCGGGGCCCGATCGCGCCGCCGCCCGGCTGGGCCTGGGCCCGGCGACGGCCTATGTGGTCAAGACCGCCTATGCCGGCCAGGCGGGCAAGCTCACCTACGCCCGCGTATTTGGCCAGCCCCTGTCCGACGGCGCCGATCTCACCCTTCCCGGCGGCGAGCGCGCCCGGGCGGGCGGCCTGTTTTCCGTCCAGGGCTCGGCGCTCAAGAAGATCGCCCAGGCGGCGGTCGGCGATGTCGTGGCCATCGGCAAGATCGACCAGGGCGCCGCCGGCGATGTGCTTTCGGCCGGCGGCGGGGGGCCGGTCAGGGCGACGCCGCGCCCCGCCCGCCCGCCGCTCTACGCCCTGGCCATCGCGGCGGCCAACCGCAAGGACGACGTGCGGCTGTCGGGCGCCCTGGCCAAGCTGATCGAGGAGGATCCGGGGCTCCACGTCAGCCACGACCCGGAAAGCCACCAGATCCTGGTGGCCGGGCAGGGCGACGGCCACGTCCGTCTGGCGCTCGAGCGGATGAAGCGCCGGTTCGGGGTCGAGATCACCACCGCGCCGCCGCTGACCCCCTATCGCGAGACCATCAAGGCCGGGGCCACCCAGCGCGGCCGCCACAAGAAGCAGACCGGCGGTCACGGCCAGTTCGCCGACGTCACCATCGCCATCAAGCCGCGCCCGCGCGGGGCCGGCTTCGCCTTTGCCAGCAAGATCACCGGCGGGGCGGTGCCGCGCCAGTGGATTCCGGCGGTGGAGCAGGGGGTGGGCGACGGCCTGGCCAAGGGTCCGCTGGGATTTCCGGTGGTCGATCTGGAGGTCACCCTGATGGACGGGGCTTTCCATGCCGTCGATTCCTCGGAAATGGCCTTCCGCATCGCCGGGCGCATCGCCATCGAGGAGGGGCTGAAGGGCTGCGGCGCCTGCCTCCTCGAGCCTATCGACAAGCTTCAGGTGTTCGCGCCGGAGAGCGCCATGTCGAACGTCACTTCCGCCCTTTCCTCGCGGCGCGGCCAGATCCTCGGTTTCGGCCCGCGCGCCGATTGGCCCGGCTGGGAGACAATCGAGGCCTTCCTGCCGCAAAGCGAGCGCCACGGCCTGATCGCCGAGCTGCGCTCCTTGACCCAGGGCCTGGGCAGCTTTGAGGCCCGCTTCGACCACATGGCCGAATTGACCGGCCGCCTGGCGGAGGAGATTTCGGCGGCGCGGGCCTGAGCGGTTGGCGGTGCGACATTCGTTGCATGGAAACGCCTCCCGGCGCTGAACCATGACCGGCCTCGCGGGTTATTCCCCACAAAGGAGTTCCCGCATGTTCACCCTGCCCAGCCTTCCCTACGCCTACGACGCCCTCGCCCCGGTCATCTCCGACAAGACCCTGCATTTTCACCACGACAAGCACCACGCCGCCTACGTCAAGACCCTGAACGAGTTGCTGGCCAAGGCGGGGAAAACGCCGACATCCCTCGAGGCGGCGATCGTCGAGAGCGCCGACGCTCGCGAGCCCAAGCTCTACAACAACGCCGCCCAGGCCTGGAACCACGCCTTCTTCTGGGAGGCCATGAGCCCGACTCGTCAGGAGCCCGCCGCCGAACTGGCCGAAGCCATTCGCATCTCTTTCGGCGGCCTGCCCGCTTTGCGCGAACAGTTCGTCAAGGAGGGGGCCGCCCATTTCGGTTCGGGCTGGGTGTGGCTGGCGGCCGACGCCGCCGGCGGCCTGAAGGTCTTCTCGACCCACGACGCCCACGATACGGTGACGACGCCCAACGCCCATCCGCTGCTGGTCTGTGACCTCTGGGAGCACGCCTACTATCTGGACTACCAGAACGACCGGAAGGCCTATCTCGAAGCCTGGTTCGACGCCCTGCCGCATTGGGAATTCGCCGCCGCGCAGTTGGCGGCGGCGAGGGGCGGCGGCGCTCCCTGGCGCTATGCGGCGCCGATCGCCGACGCGCGCGCGGCGTGAGCGGCCAGCACGGCATCCGCCTGATGCTGGCGGATGTGGACGGCGCCCTGGTCACCCAGGACAAGATCCTCACCGACCGCGCCAGGGCGGCGGCCAGGGCCCTGCGGGAGGCCGGAATCGGCCTGGCCATCACCAGCGGCCGGCCACCGCGCGGCATGCAGATGCTGATCGAACCGTTGGCGCTGGATACGGCGGTCGCCGGCTTCAACGGCGGCGTGCTGGTGAATCCTGATCTGAGCGTGATCGAAAGCCACACCCTCGATCCCGCCGCCGCCAGGGCGGCGGTGAAACTGATCCTGGACAAGGGACTGGACGCCTGGGTCTATACGGCCGACGAATGGCTGATCCGAAAGGAGGACGCCCCGCACGTGGCGCGCGAAGCGTGGACGGTGAAGTTCGAGGCCAAGGTGGTGAAGGCTTTCAGCGATGACGATCTGGCCAAGACGGTGAAGGTCGTCGGCATCTCCGACGATCTCGCCCTGGTCGCCGAGTGCGAAAAGGCGGCCCAGAAGGCGCTGGGCGATCGGGCCAGCGCGGCCCGCTCCCAGCCCTACTATCTCGACATCACCCACCCCATGGCCAACAAAGGGGCGGTGGTGATGACGCTGGCCCGCCTCATGGACATCTCACCGGTCGAGATCGCCACCATTGGCGACATGCCCAACGACGTGACGATGTTCGTCAAGAGCGGTTTTTCCATCGCCATGGGCAACGCCAGCGACGAGGTGAAAGCCAAGGCCAGCGCCGTCACCGACAGCAACGAGGAAGAGGGCTTCGCCAAGGCCATGGAGAGGTTCATCCTGCCGCCATCCGCGCCGGGGCGCGCGTCGTGACCCCGCGGGTGCGGGAGATTCTGGGCTGGTACGGCGCCGACAGCCCCGGCACCCTCACCAATCTTTCCCGCCTCTTGAACCACGGCCGCCTGGGCGGAACCGGCAAGCTGGTCATCCTGCCGGTGGATCAGGGCTTCGAGCACGGCCCGGCCCGCTCGTTCGCCCCCAATCCGCCGGCCTACGATCCGCGCTACCATTTCGAGCTGGCCATCGAGGCGGGCTGCAACGCCTACGCCGCCCCGCTCGGCTTCCTTGAGGCCGGGACCCGCCAGTTCGCCGGCGAGATCCCCCTGATCCTAAAGGCCAACGACGCCGACGTGCTGCGCGACGACAAGGACCCCAGCCAGGCCCTCACCGGCAGCGTGCGCGACGCTCTTCGGCTCGGCTGCTCGGCGATCGGCTTCACCATCTATCCCGGCTCGGCGCACGAACTGGAGATGTACGGCCAGCTCCGCGCCTGCGCCCAGGAGGCCAAGGAGAGCGGCCTGGCGGTGGTGGTGTGGTCCTATCCGCGCGGCTCGGGCCTGAGCAAGGCGGGCGAGACGGCCATCGACGTGGTCGGCTACGGCGTCCAGATCGCCGCCCAGCTCGGGGCGCACATCATCAAGGTCAAGCTGCCTTCCGCCCACATCGAGCAGGAGGCGGCCCGCCAGGTGTTCGAAGCCTGCGCCATTCCCATCAACACCCAGGCCGAGCGCGTGCGCCACATGGTCGAATGCGCCTTCGCCGGCCGCCGCATCCTGATCTTTTCCGGCGGTGCCAAGGTCGACGACGAGGCGGCCTTCCTGGAGGAGATCCGCGCCATCCACGACGGCGGCGGCTTCGGCTCCATCATCGGCCGCAACTCCTTCCAGCGCCCCAAGGCGGCGGCCCTGAAGATGCTGAGCGCGGTGATGGATATCTACGAGGGAAAGGCGGGAACCAACGGCGCCGCGCCGGGTTCCTGAAATCAACGGGTAAGCAAGCTAGAGCGGGGCGCGCATGGCGGAAGGTCGGCTCAGCAGACGGCGATTGTTGACCGCCGGCGCGGTTCTGGGGAGCGCGCCGCTGGGCGCGGCGGCGGCCGTGATCGGCGGCGCGGGCGTGCCCTGGACGCCCGACGAGGCGGCCTTTCCGCTCACCGCCGACGCCGCCCGGAAATACGGCTTCTTCAGCCAGGCCGAGGCCGCGTTCATCGAGGCGGCATCAGCCCGAATCGTTCCCGCCGACACCCTGGGTCCCGGCGCCCTCGAGGCGAATGTGCCGATCTTCATCGACCGCCAGCTCGCCGGGGAATTCGGGCAAGGAACGCGCTGGTACATGAAGGGCCCGTGGGCCAAGGGGGAAAAGACCCAGGGCTACCAGAGCCGCTACACCCCCGCCCAGATGTACCGCGCGGCCATCAAGGCCATCGACAAGGAGGTCGGCCGCGCCTCCAACACCACCTTCGCCAGGCTGAAGGGCGAGGATCAGGACGCTTTTCTCAAACGGCTCGAGAGCGGCGACGTCCAGTTCGCCGACGTGGACGCCAAGGCCTTTTTCACCCTGTTTCTGCAGAACGTCATGGAGGGGTTCTTCTGCGATCCCATCCACGGCGGTAATCGGGGCATGGTCGGCTGGAAGCTGATCGGCTTTCCCGGCGCGCGCTACGATCATCGCGACTTTGTGCTGCAATACGGCAAGCCCTATCCCCTGGCGCCGGTGTCGATCGCCGGGCGGCCGGGCTGGTCGGCTTAAGGAGGGCCGAGGCCGTGACCCAGATGCTGCCCAAGGTCGATGTCCTGCTGATCGGGTTCGGCTGGACCGGAGCCATCCTGGCCCAGGAGCTGACCGACGCGGGCCTGGGCGTCCTGGCCCTCGAACGGGGCCAATGGCGCGACACGCCCATCGACTTCGCCACCACCTTCGCCCAGGACGAGCTGCGCTACTATTGGCGCAAGGAACTGTTCGAGCGGCCGGCCCACGACACCCTGACGGTCCGCAACACGATTGCCGAAACCGCCCTGCCCATGCGCGATCTGGGCTCGTTCCTGCCCGGCTCCGGGGTGGGCGGGGCGGGCATCCACTGGAACGGCCAAGTGTGGCGCTATCTGCCATCCGATCTGGTGGCCAAGAGCCATAACCTCGCCCGCTACGGCAAGGCGGCCATCCCGCCGGACATGACCATTCAGGACTACGGCGTCACCTACGCCGAACTCGAGCCCTATTACGACAAGTTCGAATATCTGTGCGGCGTTTCGGGCAAGGCCGGCAATATCAACGGCGCGATCCAGCCGGGGGGCGATCCCTTCGAGGGGCCGCGGACGCGCGACTATCCCAATCCGCCGCTCGACATGCCCTATGGGCCGACCCTCTACGGCCAGGCGGCGGCGTCGCTGGGATTGCATCCGTTTCCGCACCCGGCCGCCAACATGTCGCGGCCCTACACCAACCCCCTGGGCGCGCAGCTGGGGCCCTGCACCTACTGCGGTTTCTGCGAGAAGTTCGGCTGCGGCAACTATTCCAAGGCCAGCCCCCAGACGACCATCCTGCCCGTCCTTTTGCGCAAGCCGAACTTCATCCTGAAGACCGACAGCGAGGTGCTGAAGATCAACCTGGCGGCCGACGGCAAGACGGCCACCGGGGTCACCTATATCGACGCCGCCGGGCGGGAGTTCGAACAGCCGGCCGATCTGGTCATCCTGAGCGCCTACATCCTGCACAACGTGCGGCTGCTGCTGCTATCGGGGATCGGCAAGCCCTACGATCCGGTGAGCGGCCGCGGCGTGATCGGCAAGAACTACGCCTATCAGATCACCTCTTCGGTGAATGTCTTCTACCAGGACAAGATCCTCAACCCGTTCATCGGGGCCGGGGCGCTGGGGGTGATCACCAACGACTATAACGGCGACAACTTCGATCATTCAGGCCTGGGCTTCATCGGCGGCGGCTATATCGGGGTGCTGCAGACCGGGGCGCGGCCGATCGAAACCCATCCGACCCCGGACGGCACACCGAAATGGGGCGCGGCGTGGAAGAAGGCGGTGGCCGCCAACTATCTGCGCACAAGCACCATCGCCACCCACGGCGCGGTGATGGGCCATCGCGGCAACTATCTCGACCTCGATCCCACCTACCGCGACGTCTACGGCCGGCCGCTGCTGCGCATGACCTTCGACTACACCGACAACGAACACAGGATGAGCGACTATCTGACCGAACAGGCGGCGCGGGTCGGCCGCGCCATGGGCGCCCGGGAAATCAAGATCAACAAGCGGGTGGGATCGTGGGACGTGGTTCCCTATCAGACCACCCACAACACCGGCGGCGCGATCATGGGGACCGACCCGAAATCCAGCGCCCTCAACAAGTATCTGCAGAGCTGGGACGTGGCCAACCTCTTCGTCATGGGCGCGACCGCCTTTCCCCAGCAGGCCGGCTACAATCCCACCGGCACCGTGGCCGCGCTCGCCTTCCACGCCGCCGAGGCCATCAAGACCCAGTACCTGAAAGATCCCGGCAAGCCGCTGGTCCAGGCGTGACGGGCAAGGCGCGGGCGATCCTCGCCGCCGCGGCGCTGGGCGCGCTGGCGACGGCGCGGTCAGCCAGGCGCCGGCGCCCGCTCCGCCGGCCGCCAACGCCGCCCTGGTCGAACAGGGGCGCTACCTCGCGATCCTCGGCGATTGCGCGTCCTGCCATACCCGGCCGGGCGGCCAGCCCTATGCCGGGGGCCTGCCGCTCGAGACGCCGTTCGGGGGCATCTACAGCGCCAACATCACCCCGGACAAAGACACCGGCATCGGCTCATGGTCGGAGGCGGATTTCTACCGGGCCATGCACGAGGGGAGGGACGACCAGAACCACCACCTCTACCCGGCCATGCCCTACACCTACTACACGCGCGTCCCGCGCGCCGAGGTGGACGCCATCCGCGCCTATCTGCTGTCGGTGAAGCCGGTCGGTTACACGCCGCCGGCCAACACCCTGCCGTTTCCCCTGAACATCCGCTGGGGCCTGACCTTCTGGAACTGGCTCTATCTGAAGGAAGGAGACTGGCGGCCGGCGCCGGGACGCAGCGCGCAATGGAATCGCGGCGCCTATATCGTCCAGGGCCCCGGCCACTGCGGCGCCTGCCATACGCCCAAGACCCTGGCCATGGGCGACAAGCGGGACGACGCCCTGCAAGGCGGAGTCATCGACAACTGGTTCGCGCCCGATCTGAACGGCGATCGGCGCGGCGGCCTGGGATCGTGGAGCGCCACCGACATCGTCGAATTTCTCAAGACCGGGCGCAACGCCCGCTCGAGCGTCTCGGGGTCGATGAGCCCGGTCGTTCAGGTCTCGACTTCCAAGATGACCGACGCCGATCTTTCCGCCGTCGCCACCTATCTCAAAGGCCGGCCGGCGGCCGAGGCGGCCAATCCCGCCAGCCCGAAGACCGCCGTGATGACGGCCGGCCGCGCCATCTACATCGACGAATGTTCGGCCTGCCACGAGATGAACGGGGTGGGGACGCCGAGGTTCTTCCCGCCGCTGGCGGGCAACGCCAATGTCCAGGCGTCCGATCCCACCACCCTCGACCATTTCATCCTGACCGGAACCCAGACCGCGGCCACCGATGCACGGCCGACGGCGCTTTCCATGCCATCCTTCGCCTGGAAGCTCACCAACGCCCAGGTGGCCGCCGTCGCCACCTACATCCGCAACAGCTGGGGCAATGCCGTTTCGCCGGTGTCGGCGGACACGGTGGGCAAACTGCGCGGCAAGGTGGCGGCCCATCCGGTTAGGAAGCCGCCGGGCCGGGTGTGAACCACGGATCGCCCGATTCCCAGCCGATCGAGGCCTACGCCCTGATCGGCGACTGCGAGACCGCCGCCCTGGTGGGGGCGGACGGGTCGATCGACTGGCTGTGCTGGCCCAGGTTCGACGCGCCAGCCTGCTTCGCGGCCCTGCTCGGCGATGCCGGCAACGGCCGCTGGCGGATCGCCCCGGCGGCGGCAAAGGTCGTGACGACGCGATCCTACCTCGGCGACAGCCTGATCCTCGAAACCCGCTTCGAGACCGCCGAGGGCGCGGTGAGGCTGGTGGATTTCATGCCGCCCAAGGGCAGCGCCTCTCTGGACAACGCCTCCCACGCCGTTCGCATGGTTTTCGGCGAGGCCGGAGCCGTCGCCCTGCGCATGGAGCTGATCGTGCGTTTCGGCTACGGCGCGACGGTTCCCTGGGTCAGCCGCGCGGGCGAGGGCGCCTGGCGGTTCATCGCCGGCCCCGACATGGCGGTGCTGCGCACCTCCGTCGCCGTCCGGGGCGAGGCCATGAAGACGGCGGCCGATTTCACCGTGAAGGCCGGCGAAGTCGCCGCCTTCGTGTTGTCCTACGGCCCGTCCTGGCTGGCGCCGCCGGCCGCCATCGACGCCGCGCGGGCGCTGGCCAACACGCGAGCCTACTGGTCCGACTGGGTTGCCAAAGGGCGCCATCCTCCGGCGGCGCGCCGATCTTTGATCGCCTTGAAGGCCCTGACCTACGCCCCCACCGGCGGGGTGGTCGCCGCGCCCACCACCTCCCTGCCGGAGAAGCTGGGCGGGGTGCGCAACTGGGACTACCGCTGCTGCTGGCTGCGCGACGCCAGCATCACCCTGCGCGCCCTGATGAGCGCCGGCTATTTCGACGAGGCGCGGGCCTGGCGCGACTGGCTGCACCGGGCGGTGGCCGGCGATCCGGCCGACATGCGGATCATGTACGGCGTGGCGGGAGAGCGCCGGCTGCCCGAATGGGAGGCGGACTGGCTGGCCGGCTACGCCGCCTCGCGCCCGGTGCGCATCGGCAACGCCGCCCATGAGCAGTTCCAGCTCGATGTCTACGGCGAAGTCATGGACGCCTTCCACCACGCCCGAAAGGGCGGTCTGGCCGAAGATCCGCAAGCTTGGGCGGTCCAGCGCCTTCTCGTCCGGCATGTCGCCAAGGTCTGGGATCGGCCAGACGATGGCATCTGGGAGGTTCGCGGGCCGCGCCGCCACTTCACCTACTCCAAGATCATAGCCTGGGTGGCCATCGATCGGGCGGTGCGCGCGGTGGAGGATTTCGGCCTGGAGGGGCCGGAGGACGATTGGCGCGCCCTGCGATCGGCGATCGGCGACGATGTCCGCCAAAAGGGATTCGACGCGGCGCGCAACACCTTCGTCCGCGCCTACGATGACGAGGCGCTGGACGCCAGCCTGCTGCTGATCGCCGATCTGGGCTTCATCGCCGCCGACGATCCGCGGTTCGCCGGCACGGTGGCGGCGGTGGAGCGGGAGCTGCTGGCCCCGTCGGGCCTGGTCATGCGCTACGACACCACCCGCGCCGACGATGGCCTGCCCCCCGGCGAAGGCGCCTTCCTGGCCTGCAGTTTCTGGCTGGTGAACGCCTATGTGGCGCTCGGCCGCCGAGAGGAAGCCGAAAGCCTGTTTCGCCGCCTGCTGGCCCTGGCCAACGACGTGGGCCTCCTGGCCGAGGAGTATGAGGCCGACGCCGCCCGCCTGGTCGGCAATTTCCCCCAGGCCTTCTCCCACGTCGGCCTGATCGACGCCGCGTTCGCGCTCGGGAGACGCCCCTTAGTCGCGGGATCCCAGGGCGAGTCCGAGGATCAGGCCCACGGCCACGCCGGCCACGGCCGCCACGCCCAGGGCGACATAGGGCTGTTCGCCGATCATGGTGTCGATATCGCCCGCCACGCCTTGGGCGCGGTCGGCGGCGCGGCCGTAAAGATCCTGGGCGACGCCCCTGGCTTGGTCGGCGGTGTTCTTGATCGTCTCGCGCACATCATCCACGCGGCCGTTGAACGCGCCGCGCGCCTTGTCCGCCGCGCCTTGCGCCTTGGCGGTCGTCCGATCGGCATCCATGGTCGAGTCTCCTGGGGTTGGTTCGAGGGTTGGTTCCATCTTCAAACGTCCCGGCCCCTTAGCCCGTTCCGATGGAGTCCCACTCAACATTCAGGCCGGTCTCGGGGTGGAGGGCCTCGTCAGTTTTTCCACCAGCCGGTCGTCCTCCCATAGTTCCGCCGTAAGGTAATGCGGCGACGAAGCCAGCCGCTCGGCGGCCAGTTCTCGGGCCCGTTCGTCACCGTCCACGGCGATCGAATCCAGGGTGGGCACGGTGTAACGGTCGTCGTGGATGTAAAGAAGATAGGTCTTCATGGCCCGCTTCTAACAAGCGTCAGTGTGTGCTTGTATCGCCTAGCCGACAGACGGGGCGGATAATTTCCCGTTTGGTTTCGACAGGGCGACATTTTCGCGTGGCGCCGGCCTCGCGCGCCTTGACCGCGACGCCCATGAACCGCGCGCTCTTGTCCCGGCAACCGCGCGGACCTATGGCGGCCCGTGAGTCGATCTGTGGGGTGGGCGTGGGACATCGAAACTTCGTGCTGCGGGCGCTTAGCCGAGCCGACGCCGAGGCGTTGGCGGTCGATATGCGGGACGTCGAGCTTGCCTCCGGCGATGTCCTCTACGAGCCGGACTATCCGGTCGAGTGGGTCTATTTTCCGCAGACGGCGGTGGTCTCGGTGGTCACGGTGATGACCGACGGGCGCACCGTCGAGAGCGATACCGTCGGCTGTGAGAGCGTGGTGGGGGTGCTGGCGG
>JBBRPN010000012.1:0-51963 GCA_038227925.1 Caulobacterales bacterium
CCTGGCCCAGATGGCGCGGGCGGCCGGCATCCACCTGATCATGGCCACCCAGCGGCCCAGCGTCGATGTGATCACCGGCACCATCAAGGCCAACTTCCCCACCCGCATCGGCTTCCAGGTCACCTCCAAGATCGATTCGCGCACTATCATGGGCGAGCAGGGGGCCGAGCAGCTTCTGGGCATGGGCGACATGCTCTACATGGCCGGCGGCGGGCGGATCACCCGCCTGCACGGCCCTTTCGTCTCCGACGGCGAGGTCGAGACGGTGGCCGCCTTCCTGCGCGACCAGGGCGAACCGCAATACCTCGACGATATCACCGCCCTTCCCGCGGAGGACGGCGAAGAGGGCGCGCTGGGCGGCGAGAGCGAGGGGGGAAACGAACTCTACGACCAGGCGGTCGCCGTGGTCACCCGCGACCGCAAGGCCTCCACCAGCTATATCCAGCGGCGCCTGCAGATCGGCTACAACCGCGCCGCCTCGCTGATGGAACGCATGGAGAAGGAGGGCGTTGTCGGCGTCGCCAATCACGCCGGCAAACGCGACATCCTCGCCGGCCCGCCGCCGGTCTAGCGTCGGCTTCAGGAGACATCATGGCGCCAGTCAGCCGCCGCGCGATCCTCGCGGTCGCGGCCCTAATCGGCGCGGCGCCCTTCGCCGTGGCCGCGGCGCCCGCGCCGCTGGCCCTGTCGGCGCCCGACGCCGCCCTGGTCGCCAGGGCCGTGGCCTATCTCCAGACCCTCACCACCGCCAGGGGCCGCTTCGTCCAGACCGACGCCAGGGGAGCGGTGACCCAGGGGACGATCTGGCTGCAGCGCCCGGGCAGGGCGCGGTTCGAATACGATCCGCCGTCGGGCCTGGTCGTCGCCTCCGACGGCCATGAGGTGTCGGTGGTCGATCGGCGGCTGAAGACCATCCACAGCTATCCCCTGGGCCTCACCCCGCTGTCTCTGTTCCTCGCCCGCGACATCCGCCTCGACAAGGGCGTGGCGGTGAGCCGGGTCGATCGCCAGGCCGGCGGGTTTTCGATCACGGCGCGGGATGGGCGCAAGAAGGCCGAGGGCCGGATCGTCCTTGATTTCGCCGACACCCCCGTTGCCCTCACCGGCTGGGCGCTCACCGACGCCCAGGGCCGTACGGTGCGGGTCCGCCTCGTCGGCCTCGTCCCCGCAGCGCCCCGAGAGCGCAAGTTTTTCGAACTCCACGATCCGTCCCCGCCCTCCGACCTCGGAACGACGCCCCGTTAAAAAGAAAATCGGCGCGCGCGATCGTTGGATCGCGTAGGAAGCCGCCCCATGCGCCTGCGGATCGCCTCCTGGAACATCAACTCGGTGCGCCTGCGCGCCGAGCAGGTGGCCAGATTCGTCGCCGAACAGGCGCCCGACGTTATCTGCCTCCAGGAGATCAAGTGCCGGGAAGCCGAATTCCCCGTCGAAGCCCTGGCGCGGGCCGGCCTTACCCATCTGCGCGTCGCCGGCCAGAAGGGTTGGCACGGGGTCGCCATCGCCTCGCGCCTGCCCCTCGAGGACGCCCCGCGCCTCGATGTCTGCCGCGAGGGCCACGCCCGCTGCGTCGGCGCGGTGGTGGCCGGTGTCGAGATCCAGAATTTCTACGTTCCCGCCGGCGGCGACGTTCCCGATCGGGCCGAAAACCCCAAGTTCGATCACAAGCTCGATTTCTTCGAACGCCTGACGCGTGAGATGGCTCGCCGCGACCCGAAGGCGGCGCTGGTCATTGCCGGCGACCTCAACGTCGCTCCCGGCGAAAACGATGTTTGGAACCACAAATTCATGTCCAAAGTGGTGAGCCACACGCCGCCCGAGATCGCCGCCATGACGTCCCTGAAGGCCAGCCTGGGCTTCATCGACCTGGCGCGCGAAGCGATACCCGAACCGGAAAAGCTGTTCTCTTGGTGGAGCTACCGCGCCGCCGATTTCCGCGCCTCCAACCGCGGGCTGCGCCTGGACCACATCTGGATCACGCCCGGCCTGCGGCAATCGGCCTTCAGCGGGGGCGCCCCCTGCGCCCGCGTCCACGACAATGTCCGCGCCTGGGAGCGCCCCAGCGACCACGCCCCGGTGACGGCGGATTTGGGGCTCTGACCTCGAGCGCTTTGTCGCAAAAGTGGGAACTGGTTTTGCGATCGGAAAGCGCTCAAGTGTTTGAGTCAGAGCCTGTTTATCCCAATCGGGTTGATCGGGCCCGAGCGGGACAGGCTCTGGCCGCGCCTCACGGCGCCAGCCGATACCCCCCCGCCTCGGTGAGCAGCAGCCGCGCGTGGCTGGGATCGGCCTCGATCTTCTGGCGCAGGCGGTAGATGTGGGTTTCCAGGGTGTGGGTGGTGACGCCGGCGTTGTAGCCCCACACCTGCGCCAGCAGCTCGTCGCGCGCCACCGGCTTGGCTCCGGCGCGGTAGAGGTATTTGAGGATGCTGGCCTCCTTGTCGGTCAGGCGCAGCTTCTTGCCCTTCTCGTCGATGAGAATCTTGGCGGCGGGCCGAAACTCGTAAGGCCCGATGCGGAAAACGGCGGCCTCGGACTGCTCGTGGCTGCGCAGCTGGGCGCGGATGCGGGCCAGCAGGACGCTGAACTTGAACGGCTTGGTCACATAGTCGCTGGCCCCCGAATCGAGGCCCAGGATGGTGTCGGCCTCGCCGCCGGCGGCGGTGAGCATGATCACCGGCGCGGTCACCCCGCCGATACGCAGCAGGCGGCACGCCTCGCGGCCGTTCATGTCGGGCAGATCGACATCTAGAAGGATGAGGTCGGGGCGGTTTTCCCGCGCCGCCCGCACCCCCTCGCCGGCGGTGGCCGCCGCCGGAGCGTCGAATTCCTCATGCAATTGAAGCTGTTCGGCGAGCAGCTCGCGAAGATCGGCGTCGTCGTCGATGATCAGGATGGTCTTGCGTTGCGCCATGGGCTGGAACATGCACCGTTTGGCGCCCGGCCGCAAAGGGGCTTCGAGGCGCGGGGAGTCGTTCGATGGTGATCTTCACCGCCCACGCCGACGGCCGCCTGGACCTCGCCGGGCGGTGGGTGCCCTGCGCCCTGGGCAAGGGCGGGGTGGTCGCCGCGACCGACAAACGCGAGGGCGACTGTGCCTCGCCGGCCGGAACATGGCCCTTGCGCCGCGTCCTCTACCGTCCCGACCGCGGCGGCGCGCCGGCGACCCGCCTGCCGACCCGTGCCCTGACGCCCGATGACGGCTGGTGCGAAGCGCCGGAAGACCAAAACTATAACCGGCTGGTCGTCCTGCCCCATGGGGCCGACGCCGAACGATTGTGGCGCGAGGACGGCCTCTACGATCTGATCGTGGTCGTCGGCCATAACGACGCGCCGGTGGTTCCGGGGGCCGGCTCGGCGATCTTCCTGCATCTGGCGCGGCCAGATTTCGGGCCGACGCGCGGCTGCGTCGCCCTGGCCCGGCCGGATCTGGAGGCCCTCCTGGCGCTCGCCGCGCCCGGCGCCGCCCTGGCGATCTCGCCGAACCCGGCTCCCTAGCCATGCCCCGGCCGCTTGCCGAACAGGGCCGAGCCGACTCTCACACAGGTCGCGCCGAAGGCGATCGCGGTCTCGAAGTCGGCGCTCATGCCCATGGAAAGGGCGGCCAGGCCGTGGCGGGCGGCGATCTTGGCCAGCAGGGCAAAATGCGGACCCGCCGGCTCGCCGGCCGGCGGAAGGCACATCAGTCCCTCGACCGCCAGGCCGTATTCCCGCCGGCAGCGCTCGATGAAGGCGTCCGCCTCGCGCGGCGGAGCGCCGCCCTTCTGCGCCTCCTCGCCGGTGTTGACCTGGACCAGGAGCCGCGGCGCGCGGCCCAGCCGCTGGATCTCGCCGGCCATCACCTGCGCCAGCTTCGGCCGGTCGAGGGTTTCGACGACATCGAACAGGGCCGCCGCCTGGCGCGCCTTGTTGGTCTGCAGCGGCCCGATCAGGCGAAGCTCCACGCCGGTTCGGCGTCCCTCCCAGCGATCGGCCGCCTCCTGGACCCGGTTTTCGCCGAACACCCTCTGCCCGGCCGCCAGAACCGGGGCGATCGCCTCCCAAGGCTGCTGTTTGCACACCGCCGTCAGGGCGACGGCGGCGGCATCGCGCCCGGCCGCCCGCGCCACCGCCTCGATCCGGCGGCGAATGTCGGCGAGGGCGTCGGGGCCGGTCATTGAGCGGATCGGGCGTCCAAGCATTGTGGCGAGAGGCGCTGAGACTAGGGGCTCGCGCCGGCCCGCGAAAGGCCCTGCCCCCCCTGCTGTTTTTCACCGATCCGGCTCGCACACCCCATCCAGAGCGGACGATCGCTCGCCTGCCGCGCGGATCGGGGGTGGTGTTCCGCGCTTTCGGGGCGGCGGACGCGGTGGCGCGGGGCCTCCCCCTGGCCCGCCTGGCGCGGCGGCGCGGTCTGGTGTTCCTGGTGGGCGCGGACGCCCGCCTGGCGGTTCGCCTGCGCGCCGACGGGGTGCATCTGCCGCAACGCCCGGCCGCTCGGGCCGGAACGGTCGCCGCCCTGCGCCGCCGGTTCCTGGTCACCGCCGCCGTCCACGATCTCCCCGCCGGCCTGCGCGCCCGCCGCGCCGGCGCCGACGCCCTTGTCGTCTCGCCGGTGTTCGCGGGCGCCAGCGCTTCGGCGGGCCGGCCCCTGGGCGTTTTGCGTTTCAACACCCTCATCCGCCGCGCCGGCGCGCCCGCCTATGCGCTGGGCGGCGTCAACGCCAGGACGGTCCGGCGCCTGAAAGGCTCCGGCGCCGTGGGCGTGGCGGCCATTGAAGGATTAATGGATGAAACGGGGGCGTCACCCGCCGCCCCGCTCTAGAACTTGAAGGTCGTTTCCAGCCTCACCCGGGGGGCCGGCAGTTGCGGGTCGCCGAGTCGCTGGTTTTCGATCTGGTCGGGGGCCAGGCTCACCGCGCCGCCGATGTGCAGGCGGGGGGTCAGGCGGTAGAAGACGCCGGGCTGGATGTCCTTCCACTGGACGTCGCGGTCGGTGTGCTGTTCGACGCCCAGCTTGAGGCCCCAGCGACCCTTGCGGGCGTCCCATTCGAGGGTGCGCCTGGGCGTGATGTCATGGGTGTCGCTGGTTTGAGAAGCGAAATTGTTGGCGACCAGAATCACGCCCGCCGGCGCCAGCTGGGCCTGCGCCGCGCCGGCCGCCAGGGCCAAGGCCCCCGCCGAAATCATCGCCATCGTGAGCCGCGCGGGTATCATCGCCAGTCAAATATGCCCCAAATCCGCGCTCGCGGAGGCTTCCGCCAAGCACCTTTGATTAACGATTAAGGCGACGGCGCCGCCGAGGTCAACCGGGCGGCCCGCGATTCATGGCCTGCACGCGCGATGGGCGGCGGCCTGTGGCGGGGGCGCCACGCGATTCTCGTTTGGCGGTCTGTCGCGAATGTTATAGACGCTTTTGAGCGCCGGCGGGGCGAGAACGGGGCGCGCGGGCGCGCAACGCAAGGTGAACGAGTGGAACAGATGATGATGCCCTCTGGACGGGAATGGACGGGGCGCGGATGGGTGGGGCGCGGCGCGAAGATCGCGGCCCTGTGCCTGGGCGCCCTCGCCCTGGCGGCCTGCGGCGGAAGGATGGCCCATCCCCTGGGCGGCAAGAACGCCGCCCGCGCCGCGCCGGTCGGTGCGATCGGCGTCAACGGCTATCTGTGGCGCGCCACCCTCGACACTCTGGCTTTCATGCCCCTGGCTTCGGCCGATCCCTTTGGCGGCGTGGTGATCACCGACTGGTACGCCAACCCCGAAAAACCCGACGAGCGTTTCAAGGCCACCGTCTATATCCTCGATTCGCGCCTGCGCGCCGACGGCCTCAACGTCACCGTGTTCAAGGAGATCAGCAACGGGGCCGGCGGCTGGACCCCCGCCCCCACCGCCGATCAGACCTCAACCGACATCGAAAACGCCATCCTCACGCGCGCGCGGCAGCTTCGGCTCTCCAACCTGCGGGGGTAGAGCCTTCCCGCGCATGGTTCGCTACAATCCCAAAGAGGTCGAGCCCCGGTGGCGCGCCGCCTGGGCGGCGTCGGATGTTTTCCGCGCCGACACCGGCTCGGAGCGGCCCAAATACTATGTGCTGGAGATGTTTCCCTACCCGTCGGGGCATCTGCACGTCGGCCATGCCCGCAACTACGCCATGGGCGATGTGGTGGCCCGGTTCAAGCGGGCGCGGGGCTTCAACGTCCTGCACCCCATGGGCTGGGACGCCTTCGGCCTGCCGGCGGAAAACGCCGCCGCCGAGCGTGGCGTCGATCCGGCCGCCTGGACGCGGGCCAACATCGACACCATGCGCGAGGAGCTGAAGCGCCTGGGCCTGTCGATCGACTGGTCGCGGGAGTTCGCCACCTGTGATGTCGACTACTATGGCCGCCAACAGGCCCTGTTCCTGAAACTCATGGAGCGGGGCCTGGCCTACCGAAAGGAAAGCCTGGTCAACTGGGACCCGGCGGACATGACGGTGCTGGCCAACGAACAGGTGATCGACGGCCGCGGCTGGCGCTCGGGCGCGGCGGTCGAGCGTCGCAAGCTTATCCAATGGTTCCTGCGCATCACCGACTATGCCGACGACCTGCTGGCGGGGCTCGAGACCCTCGATCGCTGGCCGGACAAGGTCAAGCTGATGCAGGAAAACTGGATCGGCCGATCGAGGGGCCTGCGGCTGGCTTTCGCCTTCGCCGGCGAGGCGGGCGGCCCAATCGCTGGCATTGGCGCCGGCATCGACGTCTACACCACCCGCCCGGACACCCTGTTCGGCGCCAGTTTCGTCGCCGTCAGCCCTCACCATCCCCTGGCCGAACGCCTCGCCGCCGAAAACGCCCGCGCCGGCGCCTTCGTCACCCAATGCCGAAAGGGCGGGGCCTCCGAAGCGGCGATCGAGGCAGGGGAAAAGCTCGGCTTCGACACTGGCCTCAAGGTCGTTCATCCACTTGATTCTACAGTGGAATTGCCAGTGTGGATCGCGAATTTCGTGCTCATGGACTATGGAACCGGGGCCATCTTCGGCTGCCCGGCCCACGACCAGCGCGACCTTGAGTTCGCGCGCAAATACGATCTGCAGGTGAAACCGGTCGTTCTGCCCCCCGGCGAGGACGCGGCGTCGTTTCACGTGAAACAGGAAGCCTACGTCGGGGGGGGGCGAATCTATAATTCGGGCTTCATGGATGGCCTGGACGTGGAAGGGGCCAAGGCGGCGGCGATCACCCGCGTCGAAGCCGCCGGACAGGGGCACGGGGCCACCGTCTATCGGCTGCGCGACTGGGGCGTGTCGCGCCAGCGCGGTTGGGGGTGTCCGATCCCGGTCGTCCACTGCCCGGGCTGCGGCGTGGTGGGGGTGTCGCCCGACGATCTGCCGGTGCGGCTCCCTGAACACCTGGATTTTTCCACGCCCGGCAATCCCCTGGCGCGCCATCCGACCTGGAAACACACCACCTGCCCGACGTGTGGCGGCGCGGCCGAACGGGAGACCGACACCCTCGACACCTTCGTCGATTCCTCGTGGTATTTCGCGCGGTTCGCCAACCCGACCGCCGAGGCGCCCATCGACAGGGCGGCGGCGGACCACTGGTTGCCGGTGGATCAATATATCGGCGGCATCGAGCACGCCGTGCTGCATCTGCTCTACGCCCGTTTCATCACCCGCGCCCTGAAGGACGAGGGCCTGGTCGGGATCGCCGAGCCGTTCGCCGGCCTGTTCACTCAAGGGATGGTCACCCACGAAACCTACCGGCGCCAGAACGGCGAGTGGGTCGACCCGAGCGCCGTCGAGCTGCGCGTCGAGGGCGCCACCCGGCGCGCCGTGGACGCCACCACGGGAGAGCCCCTGATCGTCGGCGACAGCGAGAAGATGTCGAAGTCCCGGCGTAATGTGGTCGCCCCGGCCCAGATCGCCGACGCCTACGGCATCGACGCCGCCCGCCTCTTCGTCCTCTCCGATTCGCCGCCCGATCGCGATGTCGAGTGGACCAGCGCCGGGGTCGAAGGCGCGGCTCGCCTGATTCAGCGGGTGTGGGCGGAGTTCGACGACTCCACCACCGAGGCCCGATTTGTCGATTCTTCCGCGCCCGAGCTGGCCGCCCAGACCCTCCGCCGCGCCACCCACCGCGCCATGGGCGCGGTGACACAGGCCATCGAAAGTTTCCGCTTCAACAGCGCGGTGGCCCGGCTCTATGAGTTCGTCACGGCGCTGCGCGCCTGCCCGGAAGCGCCGCCGACGCGGGCGGCGCGCCGCGAAGCCCTCTCCGCCCTGGCGCGGCTGATCGCGCCGTTCGCGCCCCACCTGGCCGAAGAGTGCTGGCTGCGACTTGGGGAAGAAGGCATGGTCGCGCGGGCCCCCTGGCCGACCTACGATCCGGCCCTGGCTCAGGACGAGGAGAAGGTTTTGCCGGTGCAGATCGACGGCAAGCGGCGCGGCGAGGTGCGCGCCCCTCCGGGGGCCTCGGAAGCCGAGGTGCGCCGGCTGGTCCTGGACGATCCGGACATCAGCCGCCGCCTCGAAGGCCTGACCCTGCGCAAGATGATCGTGGTCCAGGACCGGATCGTCAATCTGGTGACGGGTCAGCCGTGACGACGCCCCCCGTTTGGCGGTGCGTTCGGCTGGCGCTCATCGCCCTGGCGGCGACGAGCCTCGCCGGGTGTGGATTCACGCCCCTCTACGCCATCCCGGGCGTCTCGCCGGGCCTGGCCGCCATCGACGTGGTGGCGCCCCAGGGGCGGGTCGGCTTCCTCCTTCGCGAGGACCTGGACGACGCCCTGGGCCACGACAAGACCGCCGCCGCCCTCTGGCGACTGGATATGACCGTCACCCAGACGCGCGATCCTCGGGGCCTTACCGCCACCGACGTGGCCGAGCGCTATGTCCTGGGCGTGGGGGTCAGATACACCCTGACCGAACTGGTGACCGGCAAGGTGGCGCACGCCGGGCAGGTCGCCTCGCATGTCAGCTACGACGCCGCCGACGCGCCCTACGCCGGCATCGCCGCCCGCCAGGACAGCCAGGAGCGCGCCGCCGCCGACGCCGCGCGACGAATTCAGCTCGACCTCGCCGTCTGGATGGCGGCGCGCGCCGGACACTGACGGCCGCGCCGGGCATGATTCTCAAGCGTCGAGCCGACATCGAACGATTTCTGGCGAGACCCGACGCCGCCTCGCGGGCGGCGCTGATCTACGGCCCCGACCTGGGCGTGGTGCGCGAGCGCGCTCAGGCGCTGGCGGCCGCGTCCGCCGAGCGCCCGGACGATCCCTTCGATGTCGCCCTGCTCACCGAGGCCGACCTTGGCGACGACGGCGGGCGGCTCGAGGGAGAATTGATGGCCTTCTCGATGATGGGCGGCCGGCGCCTGGTGCGCCTGCGGCTGGACGGGGAGGCGAAGGAGCCGGCTGCGGCGACGGCGGCGTTGTCGGCCCACCTGGCCGGCGACTTCAATCCCCAGGCGTTTTTCCTGATCGAGGCGGGAAACCTGAAAGGCGACTCGCCGCTGCGCCGGACGGCGCAAAAGGCCGACGCCTGCGCCGTCATCGCCTGCTACGCCGACGAGGCGGGCGATCTCGCCCGCTTCACCCGCGAGGCCCTGAGCGCCGACAAGCTGGGGTTGACCGCCGAGGCGCTGGAGCTGTTCGTCTCGCGCCTGCCCGAGGAGCGCGGCGTGGCGCGCCAGGAAATCGAACGGCTCGCCCTGTTCCTGGGGCCCGGAAGCGGCCGGGTGGCCGGCCCCGCCGACCTCGCCGACTTCCTGGGCGTGGAGCCTCGCGCCTCTCTCGCCGACGCCGCCTTCGACGCCTTCGGCGGCCGCCTCGCCGCCGCCCACGCCGGCCTTCGGCGCGCGGTGCGGGAAGGCGAGGACGGCCCTGCCGCCGTGCGCGCCATGAGCGCTCACCTCGGCCGCCTGCGCCGCGCGATCTCCTTGCACCAGAGCGGGCCGCCTCTGGCGCAGGTGGCCAAGGAGATGAAGATCTTCTGGAAAAGCGAGCGCGAATTCCTGCGTCAGGCGCGAGCCTGGACCCTGGCCGACCTCGACCGCGTTCAACCCGATATTCTCTCAGCCGATCAGGCGTGCAAGCAGACCGGCGCCCCTGGCCGGCTGATCGGCGAACGCCTCGCCCTGGCCATCGCCGGCCGCGCCCGGCGGCTAGGGCTGTAGGGGTCCCGACTCCCCTACGAAGCGCCGGCCGGGGCCGCGCGCGTCAACCGCCGGCACAGATCGTCCAGCTGTTCGAGCGTGGCGTAGCGGATGCGGACCTCGCCGGCCCCCGCCACATCGCGAATCTCCACCTCCAGGCCAAGCACATCGGCGAGGTCGCTTTCCAGGGCGCGCGTGTCGGCGTCCTTTTGCACCGGCGCCGGGCGATCGTCGCGCGGCGGCGCGCCGCGGGCCCGGCGGGCCAGGGCCTCGGCCTGGCGGACGTTCAAGCCGCCTTTGACGATCCGGGCGGCGAGTTCCTCGGCCTCGTCCAGATCGAGAAGCGCCCGCGCGTGTCCCGCCGTCAGGCGTCCCACCTCCAGATGTTCCTGGACCGCCGCCGGCAGGCGCATCAGCCGCAGGGTGTTGGCCACATGGCTGCGGCTCTTGCCGACGATGCCGGCGATGGTCTCGGCGCTGCGATTGAAGCGCTCGCTCATCGCCGCGTAGCCTCGCGCCTCCTCGAGGGCGTTTAGGTCTGTCCGTTGGATGTTTTCGATGATCGCCACTTCCATCACCTCGAGCTCGTCGAGGTCGCGGACCAGGGCGGGAATGGCGCGCAACCCCGCCTGCTGGGCCGCCCGCCAGCGCCGTTCCCCGGCGACGATTTGATATTCGCCGTCGGTGTCCGGCAGAGGTTTGACCAGGATGGGCTGGAGCACGCCGCGCTTGCCGATGGAGGTGGCGAGCTCGGCGAGTTCGGCCTCGGCGAAGCGGCGGCGGGGTTGGTTCGGATTGCGCCGGATCAGTTCGATGGGAATGTCCAACGCCCCGACCGCCCGGCGGCCTTCCGGCGTGGACACTGCCTCGGCCTCGTCGAGCAGGGCCGAAAGGCCGCGCCCCAGGCCCCTGCGTTTGGTCATGGTCGAGGGCTCCTGAAAAAAGACCTCACGCGGCCGCCTCCCGGTGGGCCCGCTCGCGGCCGACCACTTCGCGGGCGAGTTGCAGATAGGCCTGGCTGCCGGCGCATTTGAGATCGTAGATTAGCGCCGGCTTGCCGAACGACGGAGCCTCGGAGACGCGCACGTTGCGCGGGATCACCGTCTGATAGACCTTGTCGCCCAGGTTGTCGCGCACGTCCCTGGCTACCTGGGCCGACAATCGGTTGCGCCGGTCGTACATGGTCAGGACCACGCCTTGGATCTGCAGGGTGGGATTGAGGGCGCCGCGCACCAACTCCACCGTCCTTAGGAGTTGGGTGAGGCCCTCCAGGGCGAAGAACTCGCATTGCAGGGGCACCAAAACCGCGTCGGCGGCGGCCATGGCGTTGAGAGTGAGCAGATTGAGCGCCGGCGGACAGTCGATCAGCACATAGCTGTACCGGCCGCCGGCGCGGAGCGGGGCGAGGGCGTCGCCTAGCCGAAAGGCCCGCCGCGGCGCCTTGCCAAGCTCCAATTCGACCCCGGAAAGATCGGCTTCGGCGGCAAGCAGATCGAGGCCCGGAAGCTGCGTGGCCACCGCCGCCTTGTCGATCGGCAGGCCCTCCATCAGCACATCGTAGAGCGTCTTCAATCGCCTGATCGGCGGGACACCCAGGCCCGTCGAAGCGTTTCCCTGGGGATCGGCGTCGATCAGTAGCACCCGCTCACCCACCGCCGCCAAGGCGGTGCCGAGGTTGATGGCCGTCGTTGTCTTTCCCACACCCCCCTTCTGATTGGCGACGGCCAGAATGCGCAGGGGCTTAAGGGTTTGCGGCACGAGCCAACTCCGTCACCGAAAGAACCCGTCCGCGCGGGTCGCTGAGGCTGGCGTGGGACTCGGCGCGAAATCGCCACGCCGCCCGCGCCGCGGCGACTTCCGCGTCCACCTCCTGGCCCTTCAGAAACAGCCCGCGCGCGCCGCGCGCCATGTAGGGCTGGGCGAAACCGAGCAGGCGGGTGAGCGGCGCGCAGGCGCGCGCGGTCACCACCTCGACGCTCAATTTAAGGGTTTCGGCGCGGGCGTGGTGAAGGGTGACCGGCAGATCGAGGGCCGCCGCCGTCTCCGCGAGGAACCGGGCGCGCTTGGCCACGCTCTCGATCAGATGCACATGGCCGCCCCGCCGCCCCTTCATCATGATGGCCAGGACGATCCCCGGCAGGCCGGCCCCCGAGCCGAGATCGGCCCACACCCGCGCCTCCGGCGCGAACCAGGCCATTTGGGCGCTGTCGAGGAAGTGGCGGCGCCAGAAATCGCCGAAAGTGGAGTCGCCCACGAGGTTCATCCGGGTGTTGGCCCGGACCAATAGGGTCCTGTAAGCCTCGACCTCGGCCCGGCGCTCGGCGCTCGCCCCGATGGCCTCGAGAAATCCCTCGGGCAAGGCGGCCCAATCATGCGGCGCGGCGGCGTCGGACATGGGCCAGAAGGGCGGTGATCGCGCCGGGCGTGACGCCTTCGATGCGGGCGGCCTGCCCGAGGGTCAGCGGCCGGACGGCGGCGAGCTTTTCGCGAACCTCGTTCGACAGGCCCCCCAGCGCCGCGTAGTCGAGATCGCCGGGCAGGGCCAGCGCCTCGTCGCGGCGGAAGAGTTCGATGTCGGCGTCCTGGCGGTCCAGATAGCCGGTATAGGCCGCGTCGATCTCCACCTGCTCGCGCGCGAAGGCCGGCCAGTCGGCCAGGACCGGCCAGATCGCGATCAGATCGTCGAAGGCGATGTCGCGATGGGCGAGGAGCTGGCTCATCGTCCGCCGCCGGCCGTCGGGGTTGACCTTGAAGCCCGCCAGGGCGGCCTCGCTTGGCAAAAGCGCGAGGCTCGCCGCCTGCGCGCGGGCGCCCGCCAGAACGGCGGCCTTGGCGGCGTAGGCGCTCGCCCGCTCGGCGCCCACGCAACCCAGCGCCTCGCCGCGCGCCGTGAGCCGCTGGTCGGCATTGTCGGCGCGAAGCCGCAGGCGGTATTCGGCGCGGCTGGTGAACATGCGGTAGGGTTCGGTCACCCCGCGGGTGACCAGATCGTCGATCATCACCCCGATATACGCCTCGTCGCGGCCAAAAACGGTCGGAAACCCGCCGGACACAGCGCGCGCGGCGTTCAAACCAGCCACCAATCCCTGCGCGGCGGCCTCCTCGTAGCCGGTCGTTCCGTTGATCTGTCCGGCCAGGTAGAGGCCGGGCAGCCGCTTGGTCTCCAGGCTGGGATTCAGTTCGCGGGGATCGACATAGTCGTATTCGATGGCGTAGCCGAAACGAAACACCTCGGCGCGTTCCAGTCCCGGGATGGTGCGGAGAAACCGCTGCTGTGTGTCCTTGCCTAGGGAGGTGGAGACGCCGTTGGGATAGACGGTGGGGTCGTCCAGGCCCTCCGGCTCCAGAAAAATCTGATGGCTGTCGCGATCGCCGAAGCGGACCACCTTGTCCTCGATGGAGGGGCAATAGCGGGGACCGCGACCGCCGAGCCGGCCGCCGTAGACCGCCGACTCCGAAAGCCGCTCGGCGATAATCGCGTGGGTGGCCGGGGTGGTGGCCGTGACCCCGCATTGAATCTGAGGGGTGGCGATGGGACCGGAAAGGAAGGAGAAGGCCGTCGGCGGCTCATCACCCGACTGCATGTCCAGGCCGGACCAGTCGATCGTGCGGCCATCCAGGCGGGGGGGGGTGCCGGTCTTCAGCCGTCCCATCGAGAAACCGAGGCCATAGAGACGATCGGCCAAGCCGATGGCGGGGGCGTCCCCCAGGCGCCCGGCCGCGATCCGCTCATCGCCGCGATGAATGACCCCCTTAAGAAAGGTGCCCGTGGTGAGGACCACCGCGCCGGCGCGATGCGCCGCCCCGCCCGCCGCGACGACGCCGACCACCCGCCCGTTCTCGACCAGAAGGTCCTCCACCGCCTCGCCGCGAATCTCCAGACACGCTTGGCCCGCGAGGAGGCCCCTCATGGCCTCTCGGTAGAGTTTCCGGTCGATCTGGGCGCGCGGACCGCGAACCGCCGGGCCGCGCGAGCGATTGAGCAGGCGAAACTGGATGCCGGCGGCGTCGGCGGCGCGACCCATCAGCCCGTCCAGGGCGTCGATCTCCCGCACCAGATGACCCTTGCCCAATCCGCCGATGGCCGGGTTGCAGGACATCTCGCCGATGGTTTCCAACTTGTGGGTGACGAGGAGGGTGGTGGCGCCCACCCGCGCCGCCGCCGCCGCGGCTTCGCAGCCGGCGTGGCCGCCGCCGATGACGATAACATCCCAGACCTTAGTCACCGATATCCGTCCTGACGCCGCGCCCCTAAAAACGCCCGGAGGGGGCGGGGGCGCGGCATTCGATTAACCCATCGTCGGCGGCCGGTCGAGCGGCGGACCGTCTGTTTCACGTGAAACAGACCTATTTCCCGATGCAAAAACGGCCGAACACCTGTTCAAGGACATCCTCGGCCCCCACCCGCCCGGTGATCCGCTCCAACGCCCGCAGTGTCAGGCGGATATCCTCCACCGCCAATTCGGGCTCGGCTAGGTTTTCGAGGGCGCGGCCCAGATGGGCGCGGCCCTCCTCCAGCAACTGGCGATGCCTCGCCCGGGTCGCGGCGGGAAACTCGCCGCCGCTCAGATCGCCGGTGACGCGGGCGGCGAGGATGTCCCGGACGCCGGATTCTTCCGGCGCTGTGAGCGATACCCGATGGATTTCGGCGCCGAGGTCGAACGCGGCCCACGCCGCCGCCTCGCCATCCGGCCCCTCCGGCAGATCGGCCTTGTTAAGCAGGCAGATGTCGCCGGCCCGAACCAGGTTCGCCGCCTCCCGCCAAGCCCCTCCAGCCGCGTTCTGGTCCACAATCCATAGGCGCAGATCGGCGCCCGCCGCCCAGGCTCGGGCGCGGCGCACCCCCTCCTTTTCGATGGCGTCGCCGGCCTCGCGGACACCCGCCATGTCGGCCAAAAGGACGCGGAAGCCGGCCACGGTCAGCGGGGCCTCGATCACATCGCGCGTGGCGCCGGGAGTGGCGGTGACGATGGCCGCGTCCCGCTCGGCGAGACTATTGAAGAGGCTGCTCTTGCCGGCGTTGGGCGCGCCGACGATGGCCACGCGATAGCCGTCCCGCACCCGACGGCCGCGATCCGCGTCGGCGACGCCCGCGTCAAGATCGGCCAGAACCGCCGCCAGGGACGTGCGGGACCCGTCGGCCACGTCCGCCGCCAGGCCCTCGTCGGGAAAGTCCACCGCTGCTTCGAGATGGGCCAGGGCGTCGATCAAGGCCCCCCGCCACGCCTCGTAGCGTCGGCCGAGCGCGCCTTGGAGCTGCCCCAGGGCCTGACGCGCCTGCGCCGCGCTTTCGGCGTCTATCAGATCGCCGACCGCCTCGGCCTGGTCGAGGTCGAGCTTGCCGTTTTCGAAGGCGCGGCGGGTGAATTCGCCCGGCTCGGCCAACCTGAGCCCGGCGTCCAGCAGGGCAGCGGTGACGCCGTCGATGACGCCCGCTCCGCCGTGCAGATGCAGCTCGACGTAGTCCTCGCCGGTGTAGCTGGCCGGGGCCGGGAACCACAGGACCAGGGCGCGGTCGAGCATCGTCCCATCGGCGACGCGCAACACCCGCACCGCGGCCCGCCGGGGTTTTGGCGTTTGCGGCGTGAGGCTCCCCAAGGCCCGCCGCGATCCAGGCCCCGACAACCGCAAGACCGCCACCGCCGCCCGACCCGGCGCGGTGGCCAGGGCGAAGATGGTGTCGGTCATCCGCCCTTCGGCGCGACCGGCCGCGCCGAGGTGGCCGCCGTCATTAGCTTCATGAACTGTTCCGACGCCTGCCCGCCGAAGCTCATCCAGTTCCGCATCAGCTCCTCCGGCGCGGCGGCGGCCAGATTGGCGTCCATGCGCCGCCTCATCTCCTTGACCATGTGGTCGTTGAGCGCGGCGACATCGGGAAGGCCCAGAAACGCCCGCGCCTCGGCGGGGGTGCAATCGACTTCGAGTTTGGCTTTCATGGATGGCGGCTCCTTATTGTCTTGACGACTTTGTTATGGGCCAAGCGGCGTTGGGCGCGCTAGGTGTGGGCGGGACATTCGCGTCGATCAGGGAAAGCCGCTCATGGGCGAAACCAGGACCCTCTCCACGCCGGACGGCGACTTCAGCGCCTATGTCGCCAGGCCCGCCGCCGCCACCGCGGCGGCCATCGTGGTCATTCAGGAAATCTTCGGGGTCAACCAAGTAATGCGCGACATCGCCGACGATCTGGCGAGCGCCGGCTATCTGGCCATCTGTCCCGATCTGTTCTGGCGCATCGAGCCGGGCATCGACATCACCGACCGCACCGAAGCCGAAACGAAACGCGCCTTCGAACTCTTCGCCGCCTTCGACGTGGACGCCGGCGTGCGCGACATCGCCGCGGCAGTGAATCACGTCCGCCGCGACCCGGCCTGCTCGGGAAAGGTCGGGGCTCTCGGCTTCTGCCTGGGCGGCCTGCTGGCCCTCCTCACCGCGATTCGAACCGACGCCGACGCCTGTGTCGCCTACTATGGCGTGGGAATCGAGCGCCACCTCACCGAGGCGGCCAACCTTGACCGACCGCTCCTTCTGCACATCGCGGGGGAAGACCAGTTCGTTCCCAAGGCGGCGCAGGAGGCGATCGTGGCGGCGCTGGGCGAACGGCCCGGCGTCGAGATCCATCGCTACCCGGGCCGCGACCATGCCTTCGCACGCAAGGGCGGCGACCACTACGACGCCGCCGACGCCGCGCTCGCTTGGCGCCGCACCCTGGCCTTCTTCAGCGAAAACCTCTGATGCTCGCCATCCGGGCGCGCCAAGCCGGCGGCCCCGAAGTCTTGGAAGCCGTTGACATCCCGACCCCCACGCCGGCGGAAGGCCAGATTCTCGTCCGTCACGCGGCGATCGGCCTCAACTTCATCGATACTTATCAGCGCTCAGGCCTTTACCCGATCAGGCTTCCCGCCGTGCTGGGCCAGGAGGCGGCCGGCGTGGTGGAGGCGGTGGGCAAAGGGGTGACGCGGTTCGCCCCCGGCGATCGCGTCGCCTATGCCGGACAGAGCGGCGCCTACGCGGAGCGGAATGCGGTGGACGCCGACAGGACGGTTCGCATTCCCGACGCCGTCTCCTTCCAGATCGCCGCCGCGGCCCTGCTCAAGGGCATGACGACGGAGTTCCTGCTGCGCCGCTGCCACCCGGTCGCCAGCGGCGAGACCCTGCTTGTCCAAGCCGCGGCCGGCGGCGTGGGAACGATCCTGGTGCAGTGGGCCAAGGCGCTGGGGACGCGGGTGATCGGCACGGCGGGCTCGGAGGAAAAAGCGGCCCTCGCCCGGTCCTTCGGCTGCGATGAGGTGATTCTCTACCGCGACGAGGATGTCGCCGCCCGCGTACGCGAACTGACCGATGGCGCGGGCGTCCAGGTCGCCTACGATTCGGTCGGCAAGGACACCTTCGAGGGCACCCTCGCCAGCCTCGCCCGCCGCGGAGTCTTCGTCAGCTTCGGCAACGCTTCAGGGTCCGTCCCCGCGTTCGAGCCCCTGCGCCTCTCCCGCGCCGGCTCCCTCTTCTTCACCCGCCCGACCCTCTTCGACTACATCGCCACCACCGAGGAGCTCGACGCCAGCGCCACCGCTCTCTTCGACATGATCACCTCGGGCAAGATCAGGATCGAGATCGGCCAGACCTTCCCGCTGGCCGAAGCCCGGCGGGCGCATGAGGCGCTGGAAGGGCGGATGACGATCGGGGCAAGCGTGCTGATTCCGTAAGGTCCTCAGGTATTCATCGACTGGAAGAAGTCGGCGTTGTTCTTGGCGTTCTTGAGTTTGTCGAGCAGGAATTCGATGGCGTCCTGCGGGCCCATGGGGTTCAAGATGCGGCGCAGGACGAAGGTCTTCTGGAGTTGATCCTTGGGGGTGATCAACTCCTCCTTGCGAGTGCCGGATTTCAGCACGTCGATGGCCGGGAAGATGCGTTTGTCGGAGACCTTGCGGTCGAGGATGATCTCGGAGTTGCCGGTGCCCTTGAACTCTTCGAAGATCACCTCGTCCATGCGGCTGCCGGTATCGATGAGGGCGGTGGAGATGATGGTCAGCGAGCCGCCCTCCTCTATGTTCCGCGCCGCGCCGAAGAAGCGTTTGGGCCGCTGCAGGGCGTTGGCATCGACACCGCCGGTGAGCACCTTGCCCGACGAGGGCACGGTGGTGTTGTAGGCGCGGCCCAGGCGGGTGATGTTGTCCAGAAGGATGACCACGTCGCGCTTGTGCTCGACCAGGCGCTTGGCCTTCTCGATCACCATCTCGGCGACCTGGACGTGGCGGGTGGCCGGTTCGTCGAAGGTGGAGGAGATGACCTCGCCCTTCACCGTACGCTGCATGTCGGTGACTTCCTCCGGCCGTTCGTCGACCAGGAGCACGATGAGGTAGCATTCGGGGTGGTTGGCGGCGAGCGACTTGGCGATATTCTGCATCATGATCGTCTTGCCGACCCTGGGCGGGGCGACGATCAGACAGCGCTGGCCCTTGCCCAGGGGGGCGATGATGTCGATCACCCGGCCGGTGCGGTCTTTCAGGGTCGGATCGTCGATCTCCATGGTCAACCGCTCGTCGGGATAGAGAGGCGTAAGGTTGTCGAAATGAACCTTGTGACGGACGTTCTCCGGGTTCTCGAAGTTGATCTGATCCACCTTGGTCAGGGCGAAATAGCGCTCGCCCTCGCGCGGGGCGCGGATGCCGCCATCCACGGTATCGCCGGTGCGCAGGCCAAACCGGCGAATCTGCGAGGGGCTGACATAGATGTCGTCGGGGCCTGGCAGGTAGTTGGCCTCCGGGCTACGCAGGAAGCCAAAGCCGTCCTGGACCACCTCCAGGGTGCCGGAGCCGAAGATCTCGACCCCCTCCTCGGCCGAGGCCTTGAGAATGGCGAACATCATGTCCTGCTTGAGCATGGCGTTCGCGTTTTCGATGTCGAACTGTTCGGCGAAGGCCAGCAGGTCGGCCGGCGACTTCTCCTTCAGCTCCTGCAGCGACATGCGGGTGAGACCCAGGGCGGCGATCGCCTTGCTGGCCTCGGTGGGTTCGGCCAGGTCGGGGCCGTTTTCGGTCTCCATGGCGGCCTCCATGGCGGTTTCATCGGCCGACCGGGCGGCTTCGATGTCGATGACGTCTGACATTGCGGTGTTAACTCTTGAAAAGGGAATCCGAACCTTCGGACGAGGGTCGGGCGTGGCCGCCGCGTACGTTCGAAACAGACGCCGTGGCGGATGGAGAGGGGGTGGAGCGCGCGCTGGCCGACGATGGGCGGCGCGATCCTCGAGGCGGGAGAAGCGCGCCTCAAACCGAGAAACGCGTTTCCTGTAGCTAAGCGGAAACACAAGGCGCGGCGAAGGTCAAGGGTTCCATTGGAAGTGGACTTCAGGCGCCGAACTTGGTGGTCACCGCCAGGACGATGACGATGGCGGCCAGGAAAGGCAGCTCGTTGGTCATGCGCCAGAAGCGCTCGGAGCGTTCGCGCCGGCCGGCGGCCAGGCGTTTGCGCGTCACCGCCAGATAGTGATGCCAGGCGAGTAAGAAAGCCACCCCGGCCAGTTTCACGATCATCCAGGGCGCGCGCAGGATGCGCGCGCCGTCGAACCAGACCAGGCATCCGCCCAGCAGGACCACCGCGATCATGGCCGGATTCATGATGACCCGGAGCAGCTTGGCCTCCATGACCTTGAAGGTTTCGTCCATCTCCGAGCCGACCGCCGCGCGGGTGTGATAGGCGAAGAGCCGCGGCAGATAGAGAAGCCCCGCCATCCAGGCGATCACGGCCAGAATGTGCAGCCCGCGAAGCATGTTGAAAATCATCCGGCCACCCCCGCGCGCCGGCGACCGCATCGGGTGAGATCCCCCGGGCAGGGCTTCCCGTCGGGCGCCGCGCCGGCGTGACTCAGGGCGGTCTCGACGGCGTCCGCCAGGCCCCCGATGAAGGCCGGCAGGGTCCCCACCGCCGGCGCCCGCAGAAAGACCGGCACATGGGCCGATTTGGCCACGGCGGCATAGTCCCTGTCGAGCTCGACCAGGGTCTCGATATGTTCGCTGACAAAGGCGATCGGGTCGATCAACACCCCCAGCCCTTCGGCGCCGGCGGCGCGGATGGCGTCCGGCGTCGAAGGCCCCAGCCATTTCATCGGCCCCACCCGGCTCTGGTAGCAGACCCGCCAGTCCCATCCGGGCCCAAGGCGGGCGGCGACCTGGGCGCACGTCGCCTCGATCTGCCATTGGTACGGGTCACCGGACGCGGCGATCTTCCGCGGCAGGCCATGGGCGGAAAACAGCAGCCGGACCCTCGGCTCCCCCGCCGCCCGCCAAGTGCGGCGGATTTGCTCGGTGTGCGCCTCGATCAGGCCGTCGTTGTCGTACCAGCAACAGATCGCCCGGCTCATTCCCGGGCCGGCGTAGGTCTTGCCCCACGCCGCCAGGGAGGAGGCGGTGGTGGTGGTCGAGAACTGCGGATAGAGGGGGGTGAGCACGATCTCATCGGGGCCAAACCGGGCGACCTCGGCGGCGGCCTCCTCGGTGGCGGGCGTCCAATAGCGCATGGCGATGAAGACTCTTACCTCGGCTGTCGGGAAGCGCGCGGCCAGCACCGCCTCCAGCGTCTCGGCCTGCGCCCGGGTATTGGCCAGCAGAGGCGAGCCACCGCCCATGACTCCGTAGTTGGCGATCGCCGATCGTCGGCGCAGTCGCGCGATGAGGGCGGCGAGCGGGCGGCGGATGAAGCCCGGCGCGACGATGATGGCCGGATCGGAAAACAGGTTCTCCAGGAACGGCCGCACGTCGGCCGATCCATCGGGTCCGCCGAGGTTGAACAGGACGACGGCGATCTTGCGCGCTTCGCTCATCGGCCGGTGACCCGCGCGACGACCTGTTCGATATGGGCCAGCGGCGTATCGGGTAGGACGCCGTGACCCAGGTTGAAGACGTAGGGGCCGCTTCCCCACTGTTCCAGCAATTGTTCGACCCGCGCATCCAGGGCCGCGCCGCCTGCCCGCAGCAGCAGGGGATCGAGAGCGCCCTGGATCGCCACTCGTTCCTGCAGCCGCCGGCCAAGGGCGGCGGGGGCCTGAACGTCCAGGCCCACCGCCTGTACGCCCGCCCCTTGGGCGTAATTTTCGATCAGGGCGCCGGCGCCGCGCGGAAAGCCGATCAGTGGGACCTCGATCCCCTCGGCGCGCAGGCGAGCGACGATCCGCGCATGAGGGGCGGTGACCAAATGCTCGAAAACATCCTCCGGCAGCAATTCGGCCCAGGATTCGAAGAGTTGCAGCGCCTGGGCACCGGCCCTGGCCTGCATCGCCAGATAGCGTGCGGTGGCGTCCACCAGAACCTCGATCAGAGCGTCGATCCGCGCCGGCTCGGCGAACGCCGTCGCCCGCGCCCCGACCCGCTCGCCGCCGCGCCCCTCGAGCATATAGGTCGCCACCGTCCACGGCCCGCCGGCGAAGCCGATCAACGCCCGATCTGGGCTAAGCGCCGCCCGAACCAGCGTGAGGGTCTCGCCGATCGACGCCAACCGGCCGGTCGAGGCCTCGACTTCCGCCGCCAGGGCGGCGATCTCGGGCAGGGGGCCGAGCCTGGGCCCCTCGCCTCCCTCGAACCAAACCGCCTGGCCCAAAGCCCTGGGCAGGAGCAGGATGTCGGCGAACACGATGGCGGCGTCGAAGGCGAACCTCAGCATGGGCTGCAAGGTGGCCTCGGCGGCCATCTTGGGGTCATGGCAGAAGGCGATGAAATCCCTGGCCCCTTCGCGCAGCCGTCGGTATTCGGGCAAAGAGCGCCCAGCCTGGCGCATGAACCAGATCGGCGGCCGATCGACCGGTTCCCTATCGAGAACCCGAAGGAGTCGGGGACGTGCGGGGGGCGTCATGACCTTCTTAGACGCGTTTGGACGGCCAACCTCAAGCGTCGGGGCGGCCAAGCGTCCTCTGACTGAATCTTAAGAAAGAATGTACTTTTTGAAGAAGGAAGTATTTGGACACTGATTAACGGGGACCAACACCCGCTAACGCGCGAGACCCCCGGCCGATGCACAGATCCCGCCTTTCAAGGTGACGGGGATAACCGGGGGTCGATAGCTGGGAGAACGCACTAAATCGTTGTTTCATGGCGGAATTCGAAACGGCGATTTTGGGGCGCGGGGTGGATGGTTTTGGCCGCGCTGGAACGGGGTAAGACTCTGCTGATTCGCCGCACAGGAATGGCGAACAGGGGCTAACGGGTGAACGATTCCCCGCCTTATCCCCGGCCCGTGGCGAACGCCGAAAAAAGGCGAACTTCGTCCCCCGCCGCGCCTTTCCTGGTCGGCGATGGGTTAACCAATGGTTAACGACGCTTCCACAGATATTGTTCCACGCCCGAGTTGGCCTAAGGAAGGCGGGCGATGACCCCGCCTCAACGCCTCGCCACCTATTTCCATGTCCACCTGGTTTCGGATTCCACCGGCGAGACGCTCAACGCCATGGCGCGGGCGGTCTGCGCGCGGTTCAACAATGTGCTCCCCATCGAGCATATCTACGCCCTGGTGCGCTCGCAGCGGCAGCTCCATCGCGCCCTGGAGGAGATCGCCAACGCCCCCGGGGTGGTGCTGCACACCATCGTCGATGAGACCCTGCGCCATCTGCTCGAGACCGGCTGTCAGAAGCTGGACATGCCGTGCATCGCGGCTCTCGATCCCCTGGTCTCGGCCCTGTCGCGGCATATCGGCGCGGCGCTTTCCACCCGGGTGGGGGCGCAGTACTCTCTCGACACCGACTATTTCAATCGCATGGACGCGCTGTCCTATGCGCTCGGCCACGACGACGGCCAGGGCGGCCCGGATTTCTCCCGCGCCGACGTGGTGCTGGTGGGGGTTTCGAGAACCTCCAAGACGCCGACCTGCATCTATCTGGCTCATCGGGGGGTGCGCGCCGGCAATGTGCCCCTGGTGCCCGGCGCTCCGCTCGCCGATGCCCTGCTGGGCCTCAAGAGCCCGCCGGTGGTGGGCCTGACGGTCTCGCCCGACCGGCTGGTGCAGATCCGCCGCAACCGGCTGCGTACCCTGAACGAGGGCCGCGAGAGCGCCTATGTGGACACCGACGCGGTGCGGGCCGAGATCGTCGAGGCCCGCCGCCTGTTCGAGCGGCAGGGCTGGCCGGTGATCGATGTCACCCGCCGTTCGGTGGAGGAGACGGCGGCGGCGGTGATCAACATCCTCTCCGGCGGCCGCGGCCAGGTGGAGGTGCTGGGGTGATCCCGCTCACCTTGGCCTCGAATAGCGCCGCCCGGGCGGCGATTTTGCGCGCCGCCGGGGTCGTGTTCGAGATCGTATCGCCGGGTATCGATGAGGCGCGCGCCAAATGCGGCCTGCTGGCCGAGGGCGCCGCCCCGCGCGCGGTGGCCGAGGCGCTGGCGCGGATGAAGGCGGTGGCGGTCTCGGGCGATCGACCGGGCCTGGTGATCGGCGCCGATCAGACCCTGGAACTCGACGGCGCGCTCTGCGACAAGGCGGCGAGCCTCGAAGAGGCGCGGCGGCGGCTGATGCTTCTGAGAGGCACGACCCACGCCCTGCACGCGGCGGTGGCGGTGGCGCGGGATGGATCGGTCATCTGGGGCCTGACGGAGACGGCCAGGCTGACCATGCGGTCGTTTTCCGACGATTTTCTGAACGGCTATCTGGCGCGCGTCGGCGAGAAGGTGCTTTCGTCGGTGGGCTGCTATCAGATCGAGGGCGTGGGCGCGCAGTTCTTTGAGGCGGTCGAGGGAGATTATTTCTCCATCCTCGGCTTGCCGCTGATCCCGTTGCTGGACGTGCTGCGGCGCGAAGGCGCGCTGGCCCGATGACCTGGGCCATTTCGGGGAAAACCCTGGTGACTGGAGTGGTCGGGGCGCCGGTGACCCACTCCCTCAGCCCGCTCATCCACAACGTCTGGATCGCGGCGGCGCGGATCGACGCGGTCTATGTCGCCTTCGCGCCGCCGAAGGACGGCTTCGCGCGGTTCGTCGAGGGCCTGCGCGGGGCCGTGGTGCGCGGCCTCAATATCACCGCCCCGTTCAAGGAAGCGGCGCTGGCGGCGGCCGACCGGGCCAGCGACCGCGCCCGGCGGGCCGGGGCGGCCAATCTGCTGATCTTCGAAGCGGACGGATCGATCGAGGCCGACAACACCGACGGGGAGGGACTGTTGGCCGCTCTCGCCGACCAGGCGCCAGGGTTCGATCCGGCCGCCGGCCCGGCAGTCGTTCTGGGGGCCGGCGGGGCGGCCAGGGGGGCGGCGGCGGCGTTTCTGGCGGCGGGGACGCCGGCGGTTCGTATCGTCAATCGCTCGGCGGCGCGGGCGCAGGCCCTGGTGGCGTTTCTGGGGCCGAAGGTCTCGGTGACCGCTCCGGACGAGGCGGCCAGCGCCATGGCCGACGCCAATGCCATCGTCAACGCCATCCCCGGCGATCCCGGCTCATCTCTGGTGGCCGCGCCGGCCGAGGCGGTGGTCCTCGACATGGTTTATCGCCCGCTCGACACCGCCTTGTTGCGCCGGGCCCGGGCGCGCGGCCTTCGCACGGTGGACGGCCTGGCGATGCTGATCGGTCAGGCGAAGCCGAGCTTCACCCTGCTGTTCGGTCGCCCGCCGCCGGGCCTGGACATCCGCGCGGGCGCCCTGGCGGCGCTGGCGACGCGGCCGTGATCGTCATCGGCCTCACCGGCTCGGTCGGCATGGGCAAGTCCACAACTGCCGCCATGTTCGCGCGGGCCGGCGCCCCGGTTTATGACGCCGACGCCGAGGTCCGGCGCCTCTATGCACCCGGCGGCGCGGCGGTCGCGCCCTTAAAGGCGGCCTTTCCCGGCGTGACGGCGGAAGGCGCGGTGGATCGGGGAAAGCTCGGTGACCGGGTGCTCGGCGATCCCGCCGCTCTGGCGCGGCTCAACGCCATCGTCCACCCGCTGATGAGCGAGGCGCGGGCGGCGTTCTTTCACGCGGCGGAAGCCTCGGGCGCCGACATCGTGGTGCTGGACATCCCGCTGCTGTTCGAGACCGGCGGCGAGCTGGGCGTCGATGCGGTGGTGGTGGTTTCCGCCCCGCCGGATATGCAGCGCGACCGGGTGCTGGCGCGGCCGGGCATGAGCGAGGTCAAGCTGGACGCCCTGCTGGCGGCGCAGATGGCCGACGAGGAGAAGCGCGCCCGGGCCCATTTCGTCGTCGATACAGGCGCCGGCCTCGACCTGGCGAAAACACAGGTGGATGAAATCCTAAGCGCCTTGCGCGCGGGCCGCGAAACAGACCATTGATCGGGTATGGCGCGCGAGATCGTTCTGGACACCGAAACCACCGGCCTGGATCCCAGGTCCGGCCACCGGCTGATCGAGATTGCCTGCGTCGAGCTCGACGACCTGGCGCCGACGGGCCGGCATTTCCACTGCTACATCGACCCCGAGCGCGACATTGATCCGGACGCCGAGCGGGTGCACGGCGTCTCGCGCGCCTTTCTGACCGGCAAGCCGCGCTTCGCCGACGCCGAGATCGTCGAGGCGTTCCTGGCCTTCGTGGAGAACGCGCCTCTGGTGGCCCACAACGCCGGCTTCGACCGCGGATTCGTCAACCACGAACTGGCCCGCGCCGGCCGCCCCGAACTGCCGCCGGAGCAATGGATCGACACCCTAGGGCTGGCGCAGAAGCGCTTTCCGGGCCTGCACAATTCCCTCGACGCGCTTTGCAAGCGGTTCAGGATCTCCCTCGCCGACCGCGACAAGCACGGCGCCCTGATCGATGCGCGCCTGCTGGCCGGCGTCTATCTGGAACTGCGCGGCGGGCGCGAGCGGCGTCTGGACCTGGAGCAGGCCGCAGCCCTGGGGGTGGGCCAGATGATCGCTCAGGCCGTCTACGGCGCCCGCCCGCGCCCCCTGGCCCCGCGAATCACGGCGTCGGAAAAGGCCGCGCATGAGGCTTTCATCGCCACCGAACTCGAGGGTGAGGCGGTGTGGCTGCGGTTTGGGGGGGCGTCGGAGCGTTAGGCGTTGCCCGCCACCGGGACGGCGGCCTGGGCGCGGCGGGCGGCGTAGATGCCGGCGAAATCGAGCGGCTCGAGCATGAACGGGGGGAAGCCGCCCTCGGCGGAAAGGTCGGCGATGATCCGGCGGGCGAAGGGGAAAAGGTAGCGGGGGCATTCGATCATCAGCACCGATTCCATGTCCTCGGCCGGCACCCCGCCGATCTGGAACAGCCCGGCGTAGACCAGCTCGATGTGGAACACCGCCGCGTTCTCGCGCGTCGCCCGCGCGGTAAGCTTGAGTTCGATCTCGAACAGGCCGTCCTCGCGGCCCTTGGCGTTCAGCTCGACGCCCAGATCGATCTGCGGCGCCGTCTCGCCGCCGCGCAGAGATTCGGGGGCGTGCGGGCTTTCGAAGGAGAGGTCGCGGATATATTGCGCCAGGATCCGGATGCCGGGCAGACCGGCCTCACTCTGGGCGCCGTCGGGGGCGCCGTCGGGGCCGCCGGCGCCCAGGGGCGGCGGCGGGCTCTCGGTGTCAGTCATTGAAGAAGACGTCCGTTGATCGTCGGTCGGGGGCGGCGTGAAGCGGCTCCGCTATCACGCGATCTCACGGGCCGCAACGCCGGCGCCTGACGCGGACCGCCATCGCGCCTATATAGGTCCGATCGCCTTGTCTTTTGAAGCCTTCGGTGTCGCCTTGCAGGTTCTGGAACTCATCATCCTCGCCGCCCTGGCGGCGGTCGTTCTCTTCCAGCTCTACGCGGTTCTCGGCCGCCGGGTCGGGCGCGGGCCCGAGGACATGACGCGGGCCCCGGCCGCTCCAGCGGCGGTCGATGCGCCGCGGTCGCCGTCGCTGGCCGTCGCCGACGACACCCCGCTGAGCGGCCTGGCGGCGATGCGCGGCCGTGATCCGAGCTTCGACGTGGGCCAGTTCCTCCAAGGGTCGCGCGGGGCCTATCAGTTGATCGTCAAGGCCTTCGCCGCCGGCGACCGCGCGGCCCTCAAGCCTCTGTTGGCTCCCCAGGTCATGGACAGTTTCGAGGCCGCGATCCACGAGCGCGAAACGCAGGGCCGCAGCGAAAGCGTCGATTTCCTGCAACCCCCAAGAGCCGACCTGGAAAGCCTCAACCTGCTGGGCGACGTCGCCAAAGCCTCCGTGCGCTTTCTGGCCGAGCTGCGCAGCCGCTCCAAGGGCTCGGACGGCGAGGCGGTGGACGATCGGCGCACCGCCGAAGTGTGGACCTTTGAACGCAATCTTAAGAGCCGCAACCCCAACTGGACGCTGATCCACGTCGACGCCGCGGAGGCGTAATGGGTTCTCGGTTTCGGTCGGCGGCGAGCATCGTCGCGGTGGCGGCGTGGCTGGCCGCCTGCGCCACCGCGCCCCATCCCGCCCCGCCGCTCGCCCCGCCGCCGCCGCCTCCGCAAAGCTACCTCCAGCCCTGGGCCCATCCGGCCGCGCCACCTTCGGCGCGACCGCCGCCCGCGCCCCTACCGTCCCGCAACGCCTTCGCCGATCTGGCCGGCTGGGCGGACGACGATCACGCCGCCGCCCTGGCCGCGTTCGAAAAAGGCTGCGAGGTGACCCGGGACGCGGCTCTGGCCGGGGTGTGCGCGCGGGCGCTGATGCTGGGACCGGCGGACGAGCCGGCGGCGCGGGCGTTCCTGGAGGCGAATTTTCGCCCAGAACCGGTCGCCGGACCAGGCCTCCTGACCGCCTATTTCTCTCCGGTCTATGAAGCCAGGCCGAGCCCCTCGGTCGACTTCACCGCGCCCGTCCGGCCCCGGCCGGCCGATCTCGCCGCCAGCGGGGGCGTCCTTGGCGGCCCCTATCCCGACCGCGCCGCCATCGAGGCGCGCCCCGCCGCGGACGCCCTGGCCTGGATGCGGCCGGAGGATCTGTTCTTTCTGCAGATCCAGGGCTCCGGCGTGCTGCTGTTTCCGGGCGGCGAGCGGGCGCGGGCGATCTTCGACGGAACCAATGGCGCGCCGTTCGTCGCCATCGCCTCGGCCATGCGCCAGGGCGGCCTGCTGGCGGGAGACGACACCTCTGCCGACGCCATTCGCGGCTGGCTGGCGGCCCACCGCGGCGAGCCGGCGCACCGGATCATGGCGCTCGATCCGCGCTACGTCTTTTTCCGCCTGCGTCCCGACGACGGCGCGGCCCCGTCCGGCGCGGCCGGCGCGTCGCTGATCGCCGGGCGCAGCGTGGCGGTGGACCCGGGCAGCCACCCCCTGGGAGAGCTGGTGTGGCTGGACGCCGCCGACCCCGCCCTGAGCGGCGCCTTCCCCACTTATCGCCGGCTGGCGGTGGCCCTGGACGTCGGCGGAGCGATCCGGGGCGAGGCCCGGGCCGATCTCTATCTGGGGGAAGGGCCGGCGGCGGGCCTAGAGGCGGGCCGGGTGCGCCATGTGCTGCGTCTCTGGCGACTGACTCCCCTCGTTCGACCGCTCTGGTGAAGCGAAAGCCCGACCGCGCCGGCCATCGCCTCGCCGACCTTCGCCTGTGGAGGCTGGTGACGGCCACGGTGCGGCCTCTGCCCGGCCGGATCGCGACGGCCCCGGAGCCGGGCTCGCCCGAGGCGCCGGCGGCTGAGCGGCGGGCGTCCGCGCGGGGCTCGGCGCCTCGACAGGCTCCGGCCGCCCCCGCCGGCGCCGCGCATCCGGCCCAGGCCATCGAGCCCGGCCGGCTCCATCGGCTGGCGTCGGGACGGGTTGCCCTGGAAGGGCGGCTGGATCTGCATGGCATGAGCCAGGACCGCGCCCGCGCCGCCCTGACGGCCTTCGTCCTGCGCGGCCACGCCGAGGGGCGGCGCGCGGTTCTCATCATCACCGGCAAGGGCGCGACGGGCGACGGCGTCCTGCGCCGGCGCGTACCCGAATGGCTGGCCGAAGCCCCGCTTCGACCGCTCATCGCCGGCCTGGCCGAATCCCACCACCGCCACGGCGGAGGCGGGGCGCTATATGTGGCGTTGAAGCGCCGGCGGGCGTAGGCGCTCGCCCACCGCGCAAGGTAAGACTCGGGCATAGGCGCCGCCAACGCCGACGCTTCAGGCTACGCCTTGCCTCAACCGCTCCAGCACCCGGTCGGTGAGGCGGGCGCAATCGGCGCCGGCGAAATCCACGCTGGCGCCCAGGGCGCCTTGGATGTCCGGCTCGAGCGCGACGCGCAGGCGTCGCCTGGCGCGCAACTGGCGGGTCTTTACGGTGGCCTCGGGGATCTCCAGGGCGGCGGCGACGGCGGCGATGCTCATCCCTTCGATGTCCCGCAGAACGAACACGCAGCGGTAGGCTTCGGGCAGCCGGGCCACGGCCTGTTCCAAGAGGCTCCTAAGCTCCAAACGCAGGGTGAGGGCTTCGGGCGACGGGGCCGCCGACCCGGCCATCATCCGGTCGCGATAGGTCGTAAGTTCAGCCACCCGGTTCTCCTTCAGGAACCGCGCGCGCCGCGCCAGCGCGCGTTTGCGGTCGATCGCCTTGTTCATCGCAATGCGGGTGAGCCAGGTGGAAAGGCCGGCGTCGCCGTTGAACCCCCCGAGCGACCCGAGGGCCTTGGCGTAGGCTTCCTGCACCACGTCCTCGGCTTCGGCGCGATCTTTCAGGATCGACCAGGCGGCGCGGAAAAGCCGGCGGTTGTTGCGCTCGACGATCAGGCGGACGGCGGCGAAGTCGCGCGCCGCCGCGCGGGCGGCGAGCGCCCGATCGTCGAGATCCTCGAGCGCGAGATTTGGGAGCGTGAGATTTGGGCGGGCGCCTTTTGGTTGAGCCGCGGCGCGCATGAGCAAGCTCCCCTTTTTGGGCAAGACCCCTCTTTGACGACGCGGCGCCTCGATTGGTTCCCGCGGGGTCGCGGGTTTGCCTGAATTGCTCCTCGGGAACTTCTCCGGCCCGGCCGCCGTCTAACTCGTTCGCGCGCACCTCGCGCCTCACATCAAGGGAGCTATACATGAAACGAACGATCTTCGCGCTCAGCGGCGCTGGCCTGATCGCCATCGCCGGAGCGGCCTGGGCCACGCCCGGCCCCACCGACCCTCAGATAGCCCACATCGCCTACACCGCCGACTCGATCGATGTCGCCGCAGGCACGCAGGCCCTGGCCAAATCGCACAACCCGAAGGTTCGCGAGTTCGCCGAGGAGATGGTCCGCGACCATACGGCGGTGAACGACAAGGCCCTGGCCCTGGTCAAGAAGCTGGGCGTCACCCCGCAGCCCAACCCGACCAGCGCCGGACTCCAGAGCCAGGCGACCGCCGAGCGGGCCAAGCTCGCCAAACTGAGTGGGGCGGCCTTCGACAAAGCCTATGTGGCCAACGAGGTCGCCTATCACAAAACCGTCAACGGCGCCCTCGAACAAACGCTTATTCCGTCGGCCCAGAACGGCGAACTCAAGAGTCTCTTGCAGACCGGCCTGAAGCTGTTCCAAGAGCACCAGGCCCACGCCGAGCAACTGGCCGGCGGTCTCCGATAGAGCGATGGTTTTCAGCACGGCAAGGAGGCGCGCCCCGATCCTGGCGATCGGGGCGGCGCTGGCGCTCGCGGCCTGCGGCCCAAATCACGCCCCGGCGCCCGCCGTCCACACCGTCGTCATCGACCAACTGGCCTTTTCCCCAAAGGCCACCACGGCGAACGTCGGCGACGTGGTGGTGTGGGTCAACAAGGACATTCTTCGCCACTCGGCGACGGACCCGAGCGGCGCCTTCGACGTGGACCTCCCGGCGGGGGCCACGGGGAAAACCGTCCTCAAACAGGCGGGCTCGATAAAATACGCCTGCCGCTACCATCCCGGCATGACCGGGACGATCAGCGTGGCGGAGAAGGGCTGAGGGTCGAGCGGGCCTGAGCGATCCCTGGCCTAGAGCCCGTTCGCCGTCGCCAGGTCGCGCAGGGAGGCTTGCGGGCGGGGGCCGTAGTGGGAGATCACCTCGGCGGCCGCCAGAGAACCGAGGCGACCGCAAGCCTCCAGCGGCCCGCCGGCGGCGACGCCGACGAGGAAACCCGCCGCGTACTGATCGCCCGCTCCGGTGGTATCGACGACCCTCTCGACCGGAAAGGCGGGAACGAGGTGGCGCTTTCCGTTCGCCAGCACGATCGAGCCCATTGAGGAGCGGGTGATGGCGGCGATCTGGACCCGGCCGGCGATGGCCGCCGCGGCGGCTTCGAAGTCGGTGGTTTCGGTGAGGCCGAGGATCTCGGCCTCGTTGGCGAACAGGATGTCCACCTGGCTCTCGATGAAGCCGAGGAGGGGCGCGCGGTGGCGCTCGACCACGAAGGCGTCGGAAAGGGTCAGGGCGATGGAGCGTCCGGCCGCGCGGGCTAGGCCGGCCGCCTTGGCGAAGGCCCGCCGCGCTTCCGGCGGATCGAACAGATAGCCTTCCAGATAGAGGATCCTGGCGCCTTCCACGAGGTCGGCCGAAACGTCGGCGGCGGTGAGCTCGGCGCAGGCCCCCAGATAGGTGCACATGGTCCGCTCGCCATCGACCGTGACATTGATCAGGCAGCGCGCGGTGGCCGCGCCGCCGACCAGGGGCGCGGTGTCGAAGTGGGCTCCGACCGCCCTCATGTCGTGGGCGAAGACTTCGCCCAGCTGGTCGTCCGCCACCTTGCCGATGAAGGCGGCGCGGGCCCCCAGGCTCGCCACCCCGGCCACGGTGTTGGCCCCCGAACCGCCGGAGGTCTCCATCCCCGGCGCCATGCGGCCGTAGAGTTCATGGGCGCGGGTCTCGTCGATCAGGGCCATCGATCCCTTGACCAGGCCCTCGGCGGCCAGAAAGGCCTCGTCGGCCGGGGCGATCACATCGACGATGGCGTTGCCGATGGCGGCGATGTCGTAAAGGGCGGTCATGGCGTTCCTTGGGAATCGTTGTGTGGCGACCTACAGCACGGCGGCCGGGCTGACGACCCTCAGCCGCCGATGAACAGCTCCCGCGACGGGCAGAGGTCGGCGACGAGGCAGGCTTCGCACTTCGGCCGCCGGGCCACGCAGACGTAGCGGCCGTGCAGGATCAGCCAGTGGTGGGCGCGGGTGAGGCGCGCGGGCGGGACGACGCGCATCAGGTCCGCCTCCACCTGCTCGGGAGTCTTGCCGGCCGAGAGCTTCAGGCGGTGGGCGACGCGGAAGACGTGGGTGTCCACGGCGATGGCGCCTTCCGCACCCAGTTCGTTCAGCACCACGCTGGCGGTCTTGCGGCCGACGCCGGGCAGGGCCTGGAGCGCCTCGCGGCTCAACGGAACCTCGCCGCCGTGCCGCTCGATCAGCAGGCGCGAGAGGGCGACGACGTTGCGCGCCTTGGTGCGGAAGAGGCCGATGGAGGCGATGAACGGGGTCAGGCCCGCCGCGCCGAGCGCCACCATCGCGGCCGGCGTGTCGGCGACCTCGTAGAGCTTGGCCGTCGCCTTGTTCACTGAAACGTCGGTGGCCTGGGCCGACAGCACCACCGAGACCAGCAGGGTGAAGGGCGAGGCGTAGGCCAGTTCGGTGCGGGGCTCCGGCGTCTGGGCGGCGAAGCGGTCGAAGATCTCGCCGATGCGGCGGCGCTCGCGGGGCGAGAGTCTTTTGGCCATGGCCGCGAGCATGGCGGCGTTTCGCCGTCTCGCCAAGCCGCCTGGCGGCGCCTATGGTGGGCTGGCCATGGACGGGCCCCTCTTCATGGACGCGGTGATCACTCCCAACCGCTCGCTCACCGCGCGCGGCCTGGTGGCGTTGATCCTGGCGATGACGGCGCTGGATGCCGCCCTGGCCACCCTGTTCGTGGCCGTGGGAGCGGCCCCGATCCCGATCTTCATCGGTCTTGGCCTGATCGCCGCCGTGGTCGCCCTGGTGGTCAGCCATCGCGCCGCGGCCCGCCGCGAACGCATCCAGGTCACCGCCGCCGAGGTGCGGGTGACCCTGGAATCGCGGCGCGGCGCCCAGACCGTCTGGACCTCGCCCACCGCCTTCACCCGCGTTTCCCTCGCCGGCGACGAGGATGACGACGAGGGCCGCCTGCACCTGCGCCTCTCCGACCGCGAACTGGCCGTGGCCCGGGCGCTGAGCCGGCGAGAGCGCCGCGATTTCGCGACGGCGCTGGAAAGCGCGATTACGCGGGCGCGCTCGGGGCGGTTTTGAGGACGGTAGGCGTCGCCCGTAACGCGGGCTTCCAGCCCGCTCTTCCCTTTCAAAGAATGAACCGCGACAGGTCGGCGTTCTTGGCCAGTTCGCCGATGCGGTCGCGTACATAGTCGGCGTCGATGGCGACGGTTTCGCCGGCGCGGTCGGCGGCGGTGAAGCTGATTTCCTCGACCACTTTTTCGAGGACGGTCTGCAGGCGGCGCGCGCCGATGTTCTCCAGGGCGCCGTTGACCGTCTCGGCGGCGTCGGCCAGGGCGTCGAGGGCCTCGTCGGTGAAGGTGAGGGTGACGCCCTCGGTGGCCAGCAGCGCCTGGTGCTGGCGGATCAGGTTGGCTTCCGGCTCGGTGAGGATGCGGCGCAGGTCGTCGCGGGTCAGGGCCTTCAGTTCGACCCGGATCGGTAGGCGCCCCTGCAGCTCGGGCAAGAGGTCCGAGGGCTTGGCGACATGGAAGGCGCCCGAGGCGATGAAGAGGATGTGGTCGGTCTTCACCGGCCCGTATTTGGTCGAGACCGTGGTCCCCTCGATGAGCGGCAGCAGGTCGCGCTGCACCCCCTCGCGGGAGATGTCGGCCCCGGCCCGCTCGGCCCGCGAGGCGACCTTGTCGATCTCGTCGATGAAGACGATGCCGGAATTCTCGGCCAGCTCCAGAGCCTCGGCGGTGAGGGCGTCGGAATCGAGCAGCTTGTCGCTCTCCTCGGCGATCAGCGGCGCCCAGGCGGCGGCGATGGTGGTCTTGTGGCTCTTGGTGCGGCCGCCGAAGGCCTTGCCCATGATGTCGGAGAGGTTGAGCATGCCCACCGAGGCGCCCGGCTGGCCGGGGATGTCGAAGCCCTGCAGGGGCGAGGCGGTGTCGGCCAGGGTGAGCTCGACCTCCTTGTCGTCCAGCTCACCGGCCCGCAGCTTTTTGCGGAACGAATCGCGGGTGGCCGGACCGGCGCCGGGGCCGACCAGGGCGTCCAGGATGCGTTCCTCGGCCGCCTGGTCGGCCTTGGCCTTGACCCCGGCGCGGCGGCGGTCGCGGACCATGGCAAGGGCGCTCTCCACCAGGTCGCGGACGATCTGGTCGACGTCGCGGCCGACGTAGCCGACCTCGGTGAACTTGGTCGCCTCGACCTTCAGGAACGGCGACTGGGCCAGGCGGGCCAGGCGCCGGGCGATCTCGGTCTTGCCGACCCCGGTGGGGCCGATCATCAGGATGTTCTTGGGCGTCACCTCGTCGATGAGATCGGCCGGCAGCCGCCGCCGCCGCCAGCGGTTGCGCAGGGCCACCGCCACAGCCCGCTTGGCCTCGGCGTGGCCGACCACGAAGCGGTCGAGTTCGGAGACGATCTCGCGGGGGGAGAATTCGCTCATGCGCCCGGGGCCGCTCCTACCGTCTCCACCGTCACCTGGGCGTTGGTGTAGACGCAGATGTCGGCGGCGATGGCCATGGCGCGGCGCGCCACCTCCTCGGCGGTAAGGTCGAATTCCATCAGGGCGCGGGCGGCGGCCAGGGCGTAGGAGCCGCCCGAGCCGATGGCGGCGACGCCGTGCTCGGGCTCCAGCACATCGCCCACCCCCGAGACGGTGAAGATGGCGGTCGCGTCGGCGGCGATCAGCAGTGCCTCAAGGCGGCGCAGATAGCGGTCGGTGCGCCAGTCCTTAGCCAGATCCACGCAGGCCCTGGCGAGCTGGCGGGGATACTGCTCCAGCTTGCTCTCCAGCCGCTCGATGAGGGCGAAGGCGTCGGCGGTGGCCCCGGCGAAGCCGGCGACCACCAGGCCGCCGGCCAGGGTTCGCACCTTCCTGGCGTTGCCCTTGACGATGGTCTGCCCCATGGAGACCTGACCGTCGCCGGCGATCACCGTCGATCCGCCCTTGCGCACGGCCAGGATGGTGGTCCCATGCCAGCTCGGAAAGCCGCCCCTCTCGTCCATGCCCGTCTCGTTCATGGCCGCGCATGTGACGGCGCGGGGGTCGCGGGTCAAGCGCGATGAGCTTTTCCTACGAGGAGGTGGAGCGCTACGCCCGCCACTTGGTCCTGCGGGAGATCGGCGGGTCGGGGCAGCAGAAGCTCGCGGCGGCCAAGGTGGCGATCGTCGGCGCGGGGGGCCTGGGGTGCCCGGCCGCCCTCTATCTGGCGGCGGCGGGGGTGGGGCGCATCGCCCTGATCGACGCCGATACGGTGGCCCTCTCGAACCTGCAGCGCCAGGTGCTCTACGGCGGCGGGGACCTCGGCGCGGTCAAGGTGACGGCGGCGGCGGCGCGTCTCGGCGACATCAACCCGCATGTGACGGTCGAACCCATCGCCGAGGCGCTGACCGAGGAAAACGCCCGCGTGCTGGTCGCCGGGGCCGACGTGGTGCTGGACGGCACGGACAATTTCGCCACCCGCTTCGCGGTCAACGCCGCCTGCGTGGCCGAAGGACTTCCCCTGGTCAGCGGCGCCATCGGCCGGTGGACCGGCCAGGTCGGCGTTTTCGCTGGCCGGCCCTGCTATCGCTGCCTGGTTCCCGAGGCGCCGCCCGAGGCCGAGACCTGCGCAGCGGTGGGGGTGGTTGGGGCGCTGGCCGGAGTGATCGGCTCCTTGATGGCCCTGGAGGCGATCAAGCTGATCGCCGGGGCCGGCGAGCCTTTGACCGGCCGCCTGATGGTCTTCGACGCCCTGGCCGGCGAGGCGCGCACGGTGCGGGTGGGGGCGGACCCGCGGTGCGAGGTGTGCGGGGAAGACTGACCTGCGTCGATGATGCATTATGTGCTTCGGTCCCTCGGGCGTCGTTGTTGCTTTCAATTGCGTCTTCCGCCAAATTCCCTTCAGCCACGCCGGCCGGGGCAAAGGGGAACCGTACGATGTCGGAATCAAGCAAGGACGCGAAGTCGCCGACGTGGGGGCTGACCCCGCCCCGAGCCGGGACCGCCGGTGTCGCCGGTTTGCTGGCCCTGGCGCTCGCGCTCACGGGGCCGGCCAGGGCGGCCACCTTTCAGTCCCTCTATTCCTTCGGAGGCGGCGCCGATGGGGCGGCTCCCTCTGGGCAACTCGCGGCCGACAAGAGCGGCATGCTCTATGGAACCACCGACACCGGCGGCGCGGGGGGCGGCGGCACGGTGTTCCGGTTCGATCCCGCCAGCGGGACTCTGACCACCCTCCATGCCTTCACTTCCCTCGGCGCCAAGGGATCAGGTCCCGCGTCGGGCGTGATCATCGACGCCAAGGGGATGATCTACGGCACGACCGAGGCCGGCGGCACGGGAACCTGCGATCTGGGTTGCGGCACGGTCTTCAAGCTCAATCCGTCCACCGGCGCCCTAAGAACCCTGGTCGATTTCCAAGATCTCGCGCAAGGCGCGCGGCCGGAAGGACTCGTGCTGTATGGCGGGCAACTCTACGGCACGACCAATTTTGGCGGTTTTATCCCCTTTGCCGGCGCCTCCGGCTATGGAACCATCTTCAGGGTCGATCCCAAGACCAAGGCCTTCGCCAGCCTGCACGCCTTCAACGAGCCCGGCGTGTCTGATGGGGTGGGGCCGATAGCAACCCTCGTCCCGGGCCCGGATGGCCGGCTCTATGGGGTGGCGTCGTCGGCAGGCCCCAATGGATCGGGGACGGTGTTCGCGATCGACACATTGACGGCGGTGGTCAGCGTCATTCACGCCTTCGACTATCACGTCGACGGGGCCGGCCCGACGGGCAAGCTGCTGGTGCGAAACGGCCAGTTGCTGGGAACGACCCGCGCCGGCGGCCCGACCGCCGCCGGCGACGGCGTGGTGTTCAGCGTCGATCCGGCCACCGGCGTCCTCACCAACCTCTACAGCTTCGCGGGCGGCGCCGACGGGCTTAACACCATGGCGGGAGTGGTGTCAGGCCTGAACGGCCGCGTCTATGGCGTCACCAGCCAGGGTGGCGGCTCGGGGGCGGGCACGCTCTATTCGGTCAAGCCGACCTCGCACGTTCACGCCGTGCTGCACGATTTCGCCATCAGCGACGGCTCCCAGCCCAGCGGCGAGTTGCTGCTCCAGGCCTCCACCACGTTCTATGGCGTGACGTCCGCGGGCGGCCTCGGCAATGGCACAATCTATAAATTGGTTCCGTAGGGGCTCGATGACCTGAGACGGGGTTGTGTCAAACCTGAATCGCGTTCTGTATTTAATTTCGGATCGGTCGCTGACGCTGAGCGGGAGCGGAGCGATGGACGATCGCGCCGGCGTGGCGGCGGCGCGTTGCGGTCTCGGTCCCCGAGGCGCCGCCCGACGCCGAAACCTGCGCGGCGGTGGGGTGGTGGGCGCCCTGGCCGGCGTCATCGGCTCGATGATGGCCCTCGAGGCGATCAAGCTCACAACATCGACGGAATGATCCGATCCGGCGGTTTGTGCCCGTCCATCCACGTTCTGATGTTGACGATCATCTTTTCGCCCATGTCGATGCGGCCCTCGATGGTGGCCGAGCTCATGTGGGGCAGCAACACCACATTCGGCAGTTTCAGCAGCTTGGGGTTCACCGCCGGTTCGTGCTCGTAGACGTCCAGGCCGGCGCCGGCCAGTTCGCGGCGCTGCAGCATGCCGGCCAGGGCGTCCTCGTCGATGATCTCGCCGCGGGCGGTGTTGACCAGGATGGCGTGGGGGGCCATTAGCTTGAGGCGGCGCGCCGACAGCAGGTGATAGGTGGCCGGGGTGTGCGGGCAGTTGACCGAGATCACGTCCATGCGGGCCAGCATCTGGTCGAGGCTCTCCCAGTAGGTGGCCTCGAGGCCCTCGGCGATGGGGGCGCTCACCGGCTTGCGGTTGTGATAGTGGATGGAAAGGCCGAAGGCGCGGGCGCGGCGGGCCAGGGCCTGGCCGATCCGCCCCATGCCGACGATCCCCAGCCGCTTGCCCCACAGGCGCCGCCCCAGCATCCAGGTGGGCGACCAGCCGCGAAACTCGCCGGCCTGGACCACGTTCGCCCCCTCGACGACTCGCCGCGCGGCGGCCAGGATCAGGCCCATGGTCAGGTCGGCGGTGTCCTCGGTAAGGACGCCCGGCGTATTGGTGACAGCGATGCCCCGCGCATGGGCGGCGGCGACGTCGATGTGGTCGATGCCGACCCCGAAATTGGCGATCAGCTTGAGCCTTTCGCCGGCCCGGGCGATGAGATCGCCGTCCAGGCGATCGGTAATGGTGGGGGCCAGGACATCGGCCCGCGCCATGGCCGCCACTAGAGCCGGCGCGTCCATGGGCGTATCGTCGAGATTGAGCTGCGTGTCGAACAGTTCGCACATCCGCGTCTCCACCGCGTCGGGCAGTTTGCGCGTGACGACGACTTTCGGCTTGCGAGGGGCCATGGATGGGTCCGACACGATGTGGACGCGGGCGCGACGGGGATGTCGCGGTTTCTACAAAAACGGCTTTTGACGGCCAAGCAAGCGGGATGTTGAGATTGAAGCGCGCGAGACCGGTTCCGATGGCGGTCGCCGCCCTGGCCCTGACCCTGGCCTTGACCCTGCCCTTGGCCTTGGGGGCCTGCGGCGACCACGCCGGCGAGGGCAAGGATTGTCCGGCGGCGGTGTGGTCGAAGAGCGTGTCAGGTTTCTGCGTGCCCCGCTGGGTCAGCCTCAAGCGCGGCGAAGTGTACGCCCGCAAGGGGCCGGGGGCCGACTATCCGGCCCTGTGGGTCTATCGGGTCAGGGGCCTGCCGGTGCAGGTGGTGGCCGAGACCACCGACTGGCGGCGGATCTGCGACCCGGACGGCGGCGCGGCCTGGGTGCACCGCTCGATGGTCGATGGGCGGCGGATGGTGATGACCCTGGGGACGGCCCCTGTTCCCCTCTACAAAAAGCCCGGCGCGGGCGGCCCCGAGGCGGGCCTGCTGAACGCCCGCGCCCTGGCCGCCCTTGGCCGCTGCCAGGGTCCCTGGTGCAAGGTCAAGGCCGGCGGTGTCGCCGGCTGGCTGGCGGCCGGCCGGGTGTGGGGCCTGGCGGCGGCGGCGCAATGCCGTTGAGGCGGGCGCCCGCGCCGTGCTAGGGCGCTTCGCATGAAGCGCGCCGAAAAGACGAGCTACGACCGCGAGGCCCTGCTGGCCTGCGCCCGGGGCGAGACCTTCGGCCCGGGCAATGCCCAGCTTCCCTATCCGCCGATGCTGATGTTCGACCGCATCGCCCGCATCGACGGCGACGGCGGGGCCTACGGCAAGGGCCAGCTGATCGCCGAGCTGGATGTCCGCCGCGACCAGTGGTTCTTCGACTGCCATTTCATCGGCGACCCGGTGATGCCCGGCTGCCTGGGCCTGGACGCCATGTGGCAGCTGGTGGGCTTTTTTCTCGGCTGGTCGGGGGCGCCGGGGCGCGGCCGGGCCCTGGGGGTCGGCGAGGTCAAGTTCACCGGTCAGGTGACGCCGAGCGTCAAGACGGTCGTCTATCGGATCGACATCAAGCGGCTGATCCTGCGAAAACTGGTCATGGGGGTGGCCGACGGGGTTCTGGAGGCCGACGGCAAGCCTATCTATGAGGCGCGCGACCTCAAGGTCGGCCTGTTCAACGCCGCCGATCTGGTCTGACGGGCGACGCGGGCGGGCGGAAGGGATTGTCATGCGGCGAGTGGTCGTCACCGGCATGGGCGTCGTCTCGGCGATCGGCAACGGCACGGCCGAGGTCGCCGCGTCCCTGAAGGCCGGACGCTCGGGGGTGGTCGCGGCGCCGGAATACGCGGCGCTCGGCTTTCGCTGCCAGGTCCACGCCGCGCCGGTCATCGACTGGCAGGCCAGGGTCGATCGGCGGGCGGCGCGCTTTCTGGCCGCCGGCACGGCCTACGCCCACATCGCCATGGAGCAGGCGATCGCCGACGCCGGCCTCACCGACGCCGAGGTGTCGGACCCGATGACCGGCCTGATCGTCGGCTCCGGCGGCCCTTCCACCCGCGCCATCGTCGAGGCGGCCGACACCGCCCGGGCCAAGGGGGTCAAGCGCATCGGCCCCTTCGCGGTCCCAAAGGCGATGAGCTCGGGCCCCTCGGCGACGCTGGCCACCTGGTTCAAGATCCGCGGCATCAACTATTCCATTGCCTCGGCCTGCGCGACGAGCACCCACTGCATCGGCGCGGCCCGCGAGCAGATTCAATTGGGCAACCAGGACGTGATGTTCGCCGGCGGCTGCGAGGAACTGGACTGGACCTTGTCGGCCCTGTTCGACGCCATGGGGGCCATGTCGTCGGGCTTCAACGACCAGCCGACCCGCGCCAGCCGGCCCTATGACATCGACCGCGACGGCTTCGTGATCGCCGGCGGGGCGGGGATGGTGGTGCTGGAGGATCTAGAGCGGGCGAAGGCGCGCGGGGCGACAATCCACGGCGAGATCGTCGGCTACGCCGCCAATTCCGACGGCTTCGACATGGTGGCGCCGTCCGGCGAGGGGGCGGCGCGGTGCATGCGCCTGGCCCTGGAGCGGGCCGGCGGGCGGCGGATCGACTACCTCAATCCCCACGGCACCGGCACCCAGGTCGGCGATCTGAAAGAGATGGCCGGGGTGCGAGAGGTGTTCGCCGCCGCCGCGCCCCTGATCTCCTCGACCAAGTCGCTCACCGGCCATAGCCTGGGGGCGGCGGGCGCTCAGGAAGCGATCTACAGCCTGCTGATGATGCGGGAGGGATTCGTGGCGGCGAGCGCCAACATCGACACCCTTGATCCCGCCTTCGAAGGTCTGCCGATCGTCCGCGAGCGGACCCCGGCGACGCTGGATACGGTGATGTCCAACAGCTTCGGCTTCGGCGGCACCAACGGGTGTCTTGTGATCAGCAAGGTGTGAGGGGTTTACGCGTGATCTCCTCCCTCCCCTTCATGGGGGAGGGCGACGAGGCGAAGCCGAGCGGGGTGGGGGTTTGTTTGGCGGCGCTCCCCACCCGTCTTCTCGCTTTGCTCGAAGCCACCCTCCCCATAAAGGGGAGGGAGGATAAGGACAGGAACCACCCCATGGCCGACGACTACGACCTGCCCAAGGGCGCGCTGATGGCGGGCAAGCGGGGGCTGGTGATGGGGGTGGCGAACCACAATTCCATCGCCTGGGGCATCGCCGCCCAGCTCGCCGCCCAGGGGGCGGAGGTGGGCCTGGCCTATATGGAGGCCAACGAAAAGCGGGTGAAGCCGCTGGGCGAGAGCATCGGGGCCACGGTCTATGCGACCTTCGACGCCTCCAGCGACGCGTCCATGGAAGCGGCGTTCAAGGTGTTCGAGGACGCCTGGGGGACGATGGATTTCCTGGTCCACGCCATCGCCTACGCCGACCGCGGCCAGATCAAGGGCAGTTTCGTGGAGAACGCCGACCGCGCCGCCTTCGCCCAGGCCCTCGACATTTCCGCCTATAGTTTCGTGGACGCGGCGCGGCGCGCCTCGCACCTGATGCCCCACGGCGGGGCGATGATCACCCTCACCTACCTAGGCTCGGAGCGGGCCGTTCCCAACTACAACACCATGGGGGTGGCCAAGGCGGCCCTGGAGGCGGCGACGCGCTACATCGCCCGCGACCTCGGTCCCCAGGGGATCCGGGTCAACGCCATTTCGGCTGGGGCCATGCGCACCCTGTCCCTGGCCGGCATCTCCGGCGGCCGGGGGATGCTCAGCGCGGGACGGGCGCTCAGCGCGCTCAAGGAGGACACCTCCATGGAGGGGGTGGCCGGCGCCGCCCTATGGCTGCTCTCGGACCTCGGCCGGTCCACCACCGGCGAGATCGTCCATGTGGACGCCGGCTTCCACATGATGGGCCTGCCCAGCGAAGAGCCGGCCTGAGGCGCCGATGACCGCCGCCGATCCCACCCACGTGGACGTGATCGTCGCCGGCGCGGGCATGGCCGGGACGACCCTGGCCCTGGCCCTGGCGAGCGCCGGTCTGACGGCGGTGCTGATCGATCCCCAACCCTTCGAGGCCCAGAGTGCGGCGACATTCGACGGCCGGGCCAGCGCCATTTCCTTCGCCGCCTTCCGCCAGTGGCGGGCGGTGGGGGCGGCGTCTTTTCTCGAATCCCACGCCCAGCGCATCGAGCAGATCCTGGTCACCGACGGCCGCGCGCCAGGCGCGGCGGCGGGGCCGGCCGGGTCGGCCTTCCTGCGTTTCGACGCGGCCGAGATCGCCGACGCGGGAGAAGGGGGGGCCTTGGGCTACATGATCGAGAACCGCCATATCCGCGCCGGACTGGCGGCGGCGGCCCAGGCGGCGGGGATCGAGGTTCTGGCCCCGGCGCGGGTCACGCGCGTCGAGGCGGCGCCGGCGGATGCTCCCGGTCGCGCCCGCGTCATCCTGGAAGGCGGCGGGGCGCTGACCGCGCCCCTGGTCGTGGGAGCCGACGGGCGCGGCTCCCTGGTCCGCCGCGAGGCGGGAATCGGGACCGTCGGCTGGGACTACGGCCAGGCGGGGGTGGTGGCGACCGTCGCCCTCGAGCACGACCACCGGGGCATCGCCTACGAGCACTTCCTGCCCGCCGGCCCGTTCGCCATCCTGCCCCTCACCGGCCGCCGCGCCAGCCTGGTGTGGACCGAGGCCGCCCGCCGGGGCGCGGCCCTGAAGGACGCCCGACCGGAGGTGTTCGAAGCCCATCTGCGGCGGCGGTTCGGGGATTTCCTGGGCCGGATCGAGGTGCTCGGCCCGCGTTTCTGTTACCCGCTGTCGCTGCTGCTGGCCGACCGCCTGACCGGCGCGCGCGTGGCCCTGGTGGGCGACGCTGGCCACGCCATCCATCCGATCGCCGGCCAGGGTCTCAACATGGGCCTCAAGGACGCCGCCGCCTTGGCCCAGGTGCTGGCCGAGGCGGCGCGCCTGGGCGAGGACCTGGGCGCGGAGACCACCCTGGACCGCTATGCCCGCTGGCGGAGCGCCGACAACATCGGCGTGGCGCTGGCCACCGACGCCTTCACCCGCCTCTTCTCCAACGACCATCTGGCGGCGCGCGCGGCGCGGGGGGCGGGAATCGCGGCGGTAAACCGCATCGGCCCGGCGCGGCGGTTCTTCATGCGCGAAGCCGGCGGCGCGGTGGGGGACCTGCCGCGGCTGCTGAAGGGCGAGGCGGTGTGAGGCAACGCCTCCCTCCCCCAATGGGGAGGGACGAGACGCGAAGCGTCCGGGGTGGGGAGTATTGGGGAAACGGGTGGGATTCGTTGTTTCGTCAGACTTCCCCACCCGTCTTGTCGCTTCGCTCCAAGCCACCCTCCCCATAAAGGGGAGGGAGGAGGGACTTCTGGCTTACTCCCCCTCCCCCAACGCCCGCGCCTCCTCCGGCAGCATGATCGGGACGCCGTCGCGGATGGGGTAGGCGAGGCGGGCGGCGCGGCTGATCAGTTCGGCGCGACCGCGGTCGTAGTCGAGGGGGCCGTGGGTCAGCGGGCAAACCAGGATCTCCAGCAGGCGGGGATCGATCTCGGGAACGGCGGAGGGGTCGTCGGTCATGGCCCCATCCTACTGCAGAGCGGGCGGCTCGTCATCGGCGTCTTCGTCGTCGTCGGCCTCGCCCTGGGCGGCGCCGATGGCCAGCAGGGCGGCCAGGGCGGCGCGCCGATGCTCCAAATCCTCCGCCTCCAGCAGGGCCTGCTTTTCCACCGGCTGGAAGGGCAGGACCATGCACAGGCTGTGGATCAGGGCGGCCGGCGGGGCGGCGTCCACCGCCTCCCATTCGATGCCCAGGCCCCGCCGATCGAGGTAGCGGCGCAGCAGGGCCATGAATGGGGCGCGCTCGAAATCCATGGCGCCGTCGCCTTCCTCCAGATCGGCCTCGTAGGGCGCGAAGCCGGCGCGGAGCTGGCGATAGGGGGTGGGCAGGCCCAACTCCTCGCCGGCGGCGAAGCGGCAGACGCCGGAAAGGGCGATCAGATATTTGCCGTCGCCGGTCTCGGCATAGCTGGTGATCCGGCCGGCGCAGCCGACCCGCGCTAGGCGTGGGCGCGCCCGCGAACCGCCGGGCCGGGTCTGGATCATGCCGATCAGGCGCTGGCCGGCCATGGCGTCGTCGATCATGTTGAGATAGCGCGGCTCGAAGATCTGCAGGGGAAGGACGGCGCCGGGCAGCACTATGGCCCCATCGAGGGGAAAGACCGGGATCGTCGCCGGCAGGTCGGCGATCTTTCTATAGCCTGTCCCGGCCATGTCGCCGCGGCCCTTCCGGCTCTTTTCTAGGAAAACAGGATCGAGGAGAGCCGCCGGCGGCTCTGCTTGGCGACCTCGCTGGCCGGTCCCGCCGCCTCGAAGACGGTGAGAAGCTGTGCCCGCGCCGCGCCCTCGTTCCAGTCGCGGTCGCGTTCGATGAGGGTGAGGAGCTGGTCGGCGGCGGCCTGGAACTTGCCCTGGCCGGCCAGGGCCTTGGCCAGCTCCAGGCGGGCGGCGTGATCGTCGGGATTGGCGGCCAAGCGCCTTTCGGCCCCGGCGGTGTCGGCGGGGGCGCCGGCGGCCAGGGTCAGGGCGGCGCGGACGCTGTCCAGATCGGCGTTGGTCGCGCCGGCCGGGGCCATGGCCGCCACCTCGCCGGCCCGCTCGGTGTCGCCGCCGGCCAAGTAGCAGCGGGCCAGGCCGCCGATGGCGGCGAGGCTCTCCGGCTCCAACTGGAGGGCCTGGGCGAATCCCTGGGCCGCGCCGCCGGTATCGCCGAGGTCCAGGGACTCCCTGGCCTGGGCGATCGCCTCGTCGATCTCCGAGACCGGGGCCGGGCCGACCAGCTTGTCGATGAAGGCCTTGATCTGGCTCTCCGGCACCGCGCCCATGAAGCCGTCCACCGGCTTGCCGTCGGCGAAGGCGTAGACGGTGGGGACCGACTGGACCCGGAGCTGGCCGGCCATCACCGGGTTCTTGTCGATGTCGATCTTGACCAGCTTCACCGCCCCCCGGGCGGCCTTCACCGCCTTTTCCAGGGCCGGGGTGAGCTGGCGGCACGGCCCACACCAAGTCGCCCAGAAATCGACGATCACCGGAACCGTCTTGGAAGCCTCCAGGACATCGGCGACGAAGCTCGCATCCGAACCGTCCTTGATGAGGTCGGCGGCTGGCGGGGCGGCGGCGTTTTCTCCGATCAGCGACATGGTCTCTCCGGCGGGATTGGGTGGAGCCTAAAATGGTCGCATGGGCCCGTCGCCGCAACCGGCGGCGAAATCGACGATCAGGGGCGTCACGCCGAGGACGGCCAGGAAGCGCCGGAAGCCGGCTCGGCTCACCTGGGTGGTCGCGGTGTTGACCAGGGGGTGGAAGTTGACCAGGGGCGCGGCGGCCAGGGCGGCGTCGAGAACGAAGCCGACGCGGTGGTCCGGATCGTTGATCAGGGCGAAGGCGGTAACCGCGCCGGGTTCGACCCCCAGTGTCTCCCGCAGGGCCTCGGCCCTGGCGAAGGACAGGCGCCCCGAGCCAATCACGGCTGGCAGAACCTTGAGGTCGATAAGGGTGTCCTGATCGGCCGACACCAGCCACAGCCGGCCCTGGGCATCCTTCAGGAAGAGGTTCTTGGTGTGGGCGCCGGCCAGCGCCGTCTTGATCCACGCGCCCTCCTCGACCTTGAACACCGCCTCGTGCTCCAGGGTGAAATGGGCGATGCCGTGCGCGTCCAGAGCGGTCAGGAAATCGGCGCGGGTCTTCATGGCGCGCTCTTAGCCGACGGCGCGGCCCCGCGCGAAACTTTACGCGCGGCGCGCCGACCCCTTACAGGAAGGGCGAGGCTTTCGACGAGGATCGGCCGATGAAGCTGGAATGTTTTCCCACCGCGGCCCGGCCGCCGGACATCGTGCCGGGCCGGCCGCAGCGGGCGTGGATGGACGCCTTCCTGGGCCGCCACCCCTACCGCTGCCTGCCGATGACCATGGCCAATTCCACCGGCTGGGAGATCCTCTGCCCGGTGGGTTTCACCGCCGAGTGGAACGGCGGCATCGAGCAGGCCGACATCAAGATCACCCCCGACCACCCGTTCGCCGGCTTCACCGACTTCGTGAAGAGCCACTTCTCGCACGGGGTGGTGACCTTCCATCCGGGCTACCTGTTCCGCACCCCCGACGGCTGGTCGATGTGGGCCGGCGGGCCGCCCAACCACGTCAAGGACGGCATCCAGCCCCTGGCCGGCTTGGTGGAGACCGACTGGCTGCCGTTTCCCTTCACCATGAACTGGGTGTTCACCCGCCCCGGCCGGGTGCGCTTCGCCAAGGGCGAGCCGTTCTGTTTCATCACCCTGGCCCAGGACAAGCCGCTGGAGGATTTCGAACTAGTCCAGCGCTCCCTGGAGCGCGACCTGGACCTGTTCGGCCAGTACGAGGCCTGGCGGGCCAGGCGCGACGACTTCAACGCCCGCCTCTACAAGCGCGACCCCGGCGCGGTGAAGGAGGCCTGGCAACGCTACTATTTCAAGGGCGAAATGCCCGACGACTCCGGCCCTCCGCCTAAGGCCCACGCCAACAAGCGGCGGATGAAGGCGCTGAAGCTGGGAGGGTAGGCCCCCTTCAAGACAGGACGGGCAACCACCGCTATGCTGCCTCGCGCTAGGGCGTTGAGCGGCGGCGTGCGGAGAGACCATGGGCGTGGAGTCCGGATCGGCCGGCGGTGCGCGCGGCGCCTGGGACGCCGACTTGGCGCGGGCCATCGTCGAGCGGCATCGGGGCCGGCCGGGGGCGCTGCTGCCGATCCTGCACGAGCTGCAAGCGGCGTTCGGCTATATCGACCGCGAGGCTTTGCCGATCGTCGCGGCGGGCCTCAACATTTCCAAGGCCGAGGTTCACGGGGCGATCAGTTTCTATCATGACTTTCGGGCCGCCCCGGCCGGCGACCATGTGCTGAAGATCTGCCGCGCCGAGGCCTGCCAGTCCATGGGCGCGGAAAGCCTGTTCGCCCGCGCCGGCCAGCGCCACGGGCTGAAGATGGGCGAGACCACGCCGGACGGGCGGCTGACCCTGGAGGCGGTCTATTGCCTTGGCAACTGCGCCCTCTCGCCCGCCGCCATGCTGGACGGCGAGCTGATCGGCCGCTTCGACGCCGCCCGGCTGGACGCCATCGTCGAAGGCCGCCGGGAGGCGCCTAGGTGACCCGCGTCTTTGTTCCCGGCGATTCGGCCGCCCGGTCGGTGGGGGCGGAGGCGGTCGCGGTCGCCATCGTCGCCGAGGCGGGGCGGCGGGGTCTGGATGTCGCCCTGATCCGCACCGGCTCGCGGGGGGCGATGTGGCTCGAGCCCCTGGTCGAGGTCGAGACGCCGGCCGGGCGCGTGGCTTTCGGGCCGGTGCTCGTGGCGGACGTGGCGGGGCTATTCGAGGCAGGGTTCCTGGAGGGCGGACCACACCCCCTGGCCCTGGGGCCGACCGACGACATTGCCTGGCTGAAGGGCCAGCGGCGCCTGACCTTCGCGCGCTGCGGCGTCACCGACCCGCTGTCGCTGGACGATTACGCGGCGCACGGCGGCCGGGCGGGACTGGAGGCGGCGCGGGCCATGACGCCGGCGGCCATCGTCGAGGCGGTGACCGCCTCGGGGCTGCGCGGGCGTGGCGGGGCGGGTTTTCCGGCGGGCGTCAAGTGGCGCACCGTGCTGGGGGCGCCGGGCGAGCGGAAGTTCATCGTCTGCAACGCCGACGAGGGCGACAGCGGCACCTTCGCCGACCGCCTGCTGATGGAGGGCGACCCCTTTCTGCTGATCGAGGGCATGGCAATCGCCGGCCGGGCGGTCGGGGCGAACCAGGGCTACGTCTATACCCGCTCCGAATACCCGGCCGCCTTTCGCACCATGGAAAAGGCGATCGACATCGCCCGCCAGGCTGGGGTGTTGGGTGAGGCTTTCGACATGGAGGCGCGGCTGGGGGCCGGGGCCTATATCTGCGGCGAGGAGACCTCGCTGCTGGAGAGCCTGGAGGGCAGGCGCGGCGAGGTGCGGCCCCGGCCGCCCCTGCCGGCTCTCAAGGGCCTGTTCGGCGCCCCGACGGCGGTCAACAATGTGATGACCCTGGCCGCCGCGCCGTGGATCCTGACACACGGCGGCCAGGCCTACGCCGACTTAGGCATGGGTCGTTCGCGCGGCACCCTCACCCTGCAACTGGCCGGCAACATCAAGCGCGGCGGCCTCTATGAGACCGCCTTTGGCCTCACCCTGCGCCAGGCGATCTTCGACATCGGCGGCGGCACGGCGAGCGGGCGACCGGTGCGGGCGGTGCAGGTCGGCGGGCCGCTCGGGGCCTATTTCCCGGAGAGCCTGCTCGATACGCCGCTGGACTACGAAGCCATGGCGGCGGCCGGCGGCATGCTCGGCCACGGCGGGGTGGTGGTGTTCGACGACACCGTGGACATGGCCCGCCAGGCCCGCTTCGCCATGGAATTCTGCGCCCTGGAAAGCTGCGGCAAATGCACGCCCTGCCGCATCGGCTCGGTGCGCGGAGTGGAAGTGCTGGACCGCGTCATCGCCGGGCCGGACCGGGCGGCGAACCTCGAGACCCTGAAGGACCTGTGCGCCCTGCTGACCGACGGCTCGCTGTGCGCCCTGGGCGGCCTGACCCCCTATCCGGTGCTGAGCGCGCTCACCCATTTCCCGGAAGATTTCCACCGGTTGGCGGGATAGAAAGGCGGCCATGGGCCTGATCCTGGAACCCGATTTCGGCACACCGCTTCGCCCTGGGCCGGCGACGGTGACTCTGACCGTTGATGGTGTGGGCGTGAGCGTGCCGGAGGGAACCTCGGTGATGGCGGCGGCGGGGCTGGCCGGGGTGGCGATCCCCCGGCTCTGCGCCACCGACAGCCTGGAGGCGTTCGGGTCGTGCCGCCTGTGCCTGGTGGAGATCGACGGCCGCAAGGGGACGCCGGCTTCCTGCACCACGCCGGCTGAAGACGGCATGGCGGTATCGACCCAGACGCCACGCCTGGCCAAACTGCGCCGGGGGGTGATGGAGCTCTACATCTCCGACCATCCCCTGGACTGCGCCACCTGTTCGGCCGACGGCGACTGCGAACTGCAGGCGACGGCGGCGGCGCTGGGCGTCGCCGACACGCCCTACGGATACGCCGGGGCGAACCACCTGGCGGCGGCCGACGACGAGAGCAATCCCTACTTCACCTTCGAGGCGGCCAAATGCATCGTCTGTTCGCGCTGCGTGCGGGCCTGCGACGAGGTGCAGGGGACCTTCGCCCTGACCATCGCCGGCCGGGGCTTCGGCTCGGAAGTATCGGCGGGAGGGATGAGCTTCCTCGGCTCCGAGTGCGTCTCCTGCGGCGCCTGCGTCCAGGCCTGCCCGACCTCGGCCCTGAACGAAAAGAGCGTCATCGAAATGGGCGTCCCGGAGCGCTCGGTTCTGACCACCTGCGCCTATTGCGGCGTCGGCTGCCAGTTCAAGGTCGAGATGAAGGGGGCCGAGGTGGTCCGCATGGTCCCCTACAAGGCCGGGGCGGCCAACGAGGGCCACTCCTGCGTCAAGGGGCGGTTCGCCTTCGGCTACGCCACCCACCGGGATCGGATCGTCAAGCCGATGATCCGGGCCGCGATCTCCGACCCGTGGCGGGAGGTGAGCTGGGACGAGGCCTTCGCCCACGCGGCGGGCGAGTTCAAACGCATCCAGGCCGCCCACGGGCGCGATTCCATCGGGGCCATCACCTCCTCGCGCTGCACCAACGAAGAGACCTTTGTGATGCAGAAGCTGGTCCGGGCCGGCTTCGGCAACAACAACATCGACACCTGCGCCCGCGTCTGCCACTCGCCGACCGGCTACGGACTTGGCAAGACCTTCGGCACCTCCGCCGGCACCCAGGACTTCAAGTCGGTCGAAAAGTCGGACGTGATCCTCCTCATCGGGGCCAATCCCACCGACGGCCATCCGGTGTTCGCCTCGCGGATGAAGCGGCGGCTGCGCCAGGGCGCGGCGCTGATCGTCGCCGATCCGCGCCGCATCGACCTGGTGAGGACGCCGCACATCGAAGCGGCCCATCACCTCGCGCTCAAGCCGGGGACCAACGTGGCCCTGCTCAACGCCCTGGCCCACGTCGTGGTCACCGAAGGGCTGGTCGATGAGGCCTTCGTGCGCGAGCGCTGCGACCTGGCCGGCTTCGAATCCTGGGCTCGCTTCATCGCAGCGCCGGTCAATTCACCGGAGGCCAGCGAGGAATTCACCGGGGTGGCGGCCAGCGAGGTCCGGGCGGCGGCGCGGCTCTACGCCGGGGCCGGGGCGGGGGCGATCTACTACGGCCTGGGGGTCACCGAACACAGCCAGGGCTCGACCGCCGTGATGGCCATGGCCAACCTCGCCATGGCCACCGGCGCCATCGGCCGCGAGGGGGTGGGGGTCAATCCGCTGCGCGGCCAGAACAATGTCCAGGGCTCGTGCGACATGGGCTCCTTCCCCCACGAATTGTCGGGCTATCGGCATGTGTCGGACGACGCGACGCGGGCCATGTTCGAGGCCTTCTGGGGCGTTCCCATCGACAGGGAGCCGGGCCTTCGCATCCCCAACATGCTCGACGAGGCGGTCGAGGGCCGGTTCAAGGCCCTCTACATCCAGGGCGAGGACATCGCCCAGTCCGACCCCGACACCCAGCACGTCACCGCAGGCCTGGCGGCCATGGAGTGCGTCATCGTTCAGGACCTCTTCCTGTGCGAGACGGCCAAATACGCCCATGTGTTCTTTCCCGGCTCGTCGTTCCTGGAAAAGGACGGCACCTTCACCAACGCCGAGCGGCGCATCAACCGGGTGCGCAAGGTGATGGAACCGCTGGCGGGCCTCGCCGACTGGGAGGTGACCCTGCGCTTCGCGGCGGCCCTCGGCTGGCCGATGGCCTACGATCATCCCTCCCAGATCATGGACGAGATCGCCGCCCTCACCCCGACCTTCGCCGGCGTCTCGTTCGAGCGGATCGACGAACTGGGCTCGATCCAGTGGCCGTGCAACGACGCGGCGCCGGCCGGCACGCCGGTCATGCACGTGGACCGCTTCGTGCGCGGCAAGGGCGCCTTCATGCTCACCGAATTCGTCCCGACCCGCGAGCGGACCGGCCCGCGCTTCCCCCTGCTGCTCACCACCGGGCGAATCCTCAGCCAATACAACGTCGGCCAGCAGACCAGGCGGACGGCCAACAATATCTGGCATGAGGAGGACGTGCTGGAGATCCATCCCTCCGACGCCGAATCTCGGGGGGTGCTGGACGGCGAGCGAGTGGCCCTGGCCAGCCGCTCGGGCGAGATTTCCCTGCGGGCGCGGATCACCGAGCGGGTGCAGCCCGGCGTCGTCTACACCACTTTCCACCACGCCGAGACCGGGGCCAATGTGGTCACCACCGATTTCAGCGACTGGGCGACCAACTGCCCGGAATACAAGGTGACGGCGGTCCAGGTGCGGCGCACCAACCGCCTCTCCGAGTGGCAGGAAAAGGATCGCGAGACGGGCCTGGCTTGGCGGCGCATCGGCGGGGAGGCGCCCCATGCGGCCGAATGATGCCGGGCAAGCCGGGCCGGCCAAGCTCATCCACATGGCCAACCAGATCGCCGACAATTTCCGCATCCAGCCGCGGGACATCGCGACGGCCGCGATCGCCGAGCATATCGAGCGCTACTGGACGCCGCGCATGCGCCGAGAAATCCTTAGCCACGCCGCCGCCGGCGGGGCCGGGCTCGAGCCCCTGACCCGCGACGCGCTGCGCACGATGACCGCCCCTCGGCCGCCTTGCCAAGCCGCGGACCCTCTGCGATAAGCCGCCCTCGATTCCGGGGCGCCGCGCGCGCAGCCGGAAGGAGCGCGGGCGTAGCTCAGTGGTAGAGCACAACCTTGCCAAGGTTGGGGTCGAGAGTTCGAATCTCTTCGCCCGCTCCAAAATTGGCCATAAAGTCAATTGGATAGAGAGATAGTCGAAAAAGCATCGGGCCTTCACCCTTGGAGGGGGGCGATAGGGGGGCGCCAAATGC
>JBBRPN010000013.1:0-47100 GCA_038227925.1 Caulobacterales bacterium
CTCGGCGATGATGTTGCGCAGGATCTCGTCGGTGCCGCCGGCGATGCGCAGGCCGGGCGCGTTCATCAGGGCGGTCTGGAAAGCGCCGCCGAGGGGGGCGAGAGCGGGGTCGGCGATGATCCCGAACTGATCCTCCAGCTCCAGGGCGGCGTTGGCCATGTCCTGCATCAGGGAGGCGGAGACCACCTTGCCGATGGAGCTTTCCGGGCCCGGCGTCTGGCCGCGCGAGAGGGCGGTCAGGGTGCGGTAGCGGGTGTATTTGAGCCCCTCGGCCTGGACGAACCAGTCGGCGATCTTCTCGCGCAGGGCGGCGTCCTTGACCGCTGAACCGGCCAGGGTGGCGATGTCGGCGGCGAGCTTGAGGACGGTGCGGTGGCCGGCGCCGCCGGTCCCGCCGATGGCCAGGCGCTCGTTCATCAGGGTGACCAGGCTGGTCTTCCAGCCGTCGCCCACAGCGCCGACCCGCTGGGCATCCTTGACGCGCAGGTCGGTGAAATAGACCTCGTTGAAGTTCGAGGCGCCGCTCATCTGGTGGATCGGCCGCACCTCGACGCCCGGCGCCTTCATGTCGATCCAGAACATGGTCAGGCCCTTGTGCTTGGGCACGTCCGGATCGGTTCTAGCCAGCAGCAGGCCGAAATCGGAGTAGTGGGCGCCGCTGGTCCACACCTTCTGGCCGTCGATCGCCCAGTCCTCGCCATCGCGAGAGGCGCGGGTGCGGACGGCGGCCACGTCCGAGCCGGCGGCCGGCTCGCTGAACAGCTGGCACCAGATCTCCTCGCCGCGCACGGCGGGGCGCACGAAGCGCTCCTTGTCGGCCTCGTTGCCCACCGTCATCACCGTGGGCACGCACATGCCAAGGCCGATCTGGAAGGGGTTGGCGGGGGTCTCGAAGCGCGCCTCCTCCTGGCCGAAGATCACCGATTGCCAGGCCGCGCCGCCGCCGCCGCCCCACTGTTTGGGCCAGGTGATGCAGGCGTAGCCGGCCTCGGCCTTGCGGCGCTGCCAGGCGCGGCACGCCTCCATGTCGGCCGGATCGGCGAGGCCGCCGCCCGCCGCCCCGGCGCGCTTCGGGGCGTTGGCCTTCAGCCAAGCGCGGGCCGCTTCGCGATAGGCGGCTTCCTCGGGGGTGTCGTTGAAATCCACGGTCTTGTTTCCCTTTTTCAGGCGGCGTTGCGGCGTTCGAGCCCCGCGACCAGGCGCTCTTTCCACGCCTTGGCGGCCCCGGCGACCAAGCCGAGCTGCTGGGCCCGGCGATAGTAGAGGTGACAGTCGGTGTCCCAGGTGAAGCCCATGCCGCCGTGGGTCTGCAGCGACTCCTTGGCGGCGAACCAGAAGGCCTCGCAGGCCGCCACCCGCGCCGCCGCCGCCGCCACCGGTAGCTCCGCCGCCCCGTCGCCCAAGGCCCAGGCGCCGTAGTAGGCGTTGGAGCGGGCCAGTTCGTTCTTGATGTAGATGTCGGCCAGCTTGTGCTTGATCGCCTGATAGCCGCCGATCGGCCGGCCGAAGGCGTAGCGGCCGAGGGCGTAGTCGCGGGCCATCTCGAGCGCCCTGTCGGCCCCGCCCAGCTGTTCGAAGGCCAAGAGGACGGCGGCGCGGTTCAGCACCGCCTCGGTGAGCGCCATGCCCTCGCCGGCCTCTCCCAATGGTTCGGCGGGCGCGCCGGCGAAGGCGAGGCGGGCCGCCCCGCGGCTGGGGTCGAGAATTTCGAGGGCCTCCCGCGTCACCCCCGCGCCGGCCAGCTCCACCAGAAAAAGGCCGATCCGGCCGCCTTGCCTGGCCAGAACCACGGCCAGATCGGCGGCCTCGCCGTCGGTGACCGGAATCTTGACGCCGGTGAGCTTGCCGCCTTCCACCTTAGCCTGGACCTGGCCGTCGGTGAGGACGCCGGGGCGCTCGACGGTGGCGAAACAGCCGATCGTCTCGCCGGCGGCGATCCTCGGCAGCCACTTGGCCTTCTGGGCCGGCGATCCGGCCAGCATCAGGGCCTCGGCCACGAAATAGACGGTGGAGGCGAAGGGGATGGGGGCCAGGGCGCGGCCCAGCTCCTCGGCGATGACGCAAAGCTCGATGCCGCCAAGGCCCAGGCCGCCGAATTCCTCGGGGATGGCCGCGCCCATCCAGCCCTGCGCCGCCACCGCCTTCCACAGTTCGCGGTCGTAGGGCCGGTCCGGATCGTCGAGCACGGCGCGCACCGCCGCCGGCGGGCAGCGCGCCGCCAGGAACTTGCGCGCCTCGCTCTTGAGAAACTTCTGGTCGTCGGAAAAATCAAAATTCATGACGGGGTTCGCTCTCCAAGGGTCCGGCCGCGAGGATAACCGCCTTTCGCGGCGGGGAAAGGCTGACCGCGCGTCAAGGGTCAAGGCTTTTCGCGCCGCCCTTCATGGCGCGATCGCCCGCGCGGCGTTAAACGAGGCGTCATGCGCACCGACACACCCCCGCCGATCCGCCTGGCCGACTATCGACCGCCCGCCTTTCTGATCGACGAGGCGAGGCTGGATTTTCATCTCGAGCCCGCGGCGACCCGGGTCAGGGCGCGGCTCGCCATCCGCCGCAACGGCGATCACGCCGAGCCTTTGAGGCTGAACGGCGAGCGGCTCAAACCGGTGTCGGTGGCCATCGACGGGCGGGCGCTGGGGCCGGGCGAACACGCCATCGACGACGAATGGCTGACGGTTCCCGGCGCGCCCGACGCCTTCGTGCTGGAAACCGAGGTCGAGATCGATCCGCAAAACAACACGGCGCTCGAGGGCCTCTATATGTCCGGCGGCCGGTTCTGCACCCAGTGCGAGGCGGAGGGATTCCGCAAGATCACCTGGTTCGCCGACCGCCCGGACGTGCTGGCGCGCTTCACGGTGCGGGTGGAGGCGCCCGGCGCCTTCCGCCACCTGCTCTCCAACGGCAATCTCGTGGAGTCCGGCGCGTCGGCGGACGGGCGTCATTTCGCGGTGTGGAACGATCCCTTCCCCAAGCCCTGCTATCTGTTCGCCCTGGTGGCCGGGGAACTGGATGTTCTGGAAGATTCGTTCACCACCGTCAGCGGGCGGCGGGTGGCGCTGCGGATCTTCGTCGATCCGGGCATGACCGAGCGCGCCGCCTACGCCATGGACTGTCTGAAACGGGCGATGTGCTGGGACGAGGAGGCCTATGGGCGGGAGTACGATCTCGACCTGTTCATGATCGTGGCGGTGCGCGACTTCAATTTCGGGGCGATGGAAAACAAGGGGCTGAACATCTTCAACTCCTCGCTGCTGCTCGCCGATCCGGCCACGGCCACCGATGCGGACTACGAGCGGATCGAAGGGGTGGTCGCCCACGAATATTTCCACAACTGGACCGGCGACCGGATCACCTGCCGCGACTGGTTTCAGCTTTGCCTGAAGGAGGGCCTGACGGTCTTTCGCGATCAGAGTTTCTCCGCCGACCAGCGCGGCCACGCGGTGCAGCGGATCAAGGAGGTCAAGGCCCTGCGCGCCCGGCAGTTTTCCGAGGACGCCGGCCCCCTGGCCCATCCGGTGCGCCCGGCAAGCTATATGAAGATCGACAACTTCTATACGGCGACCGTCTACGAGAAGGGCGCGGAGATCGTCCGCATGCTGAAGACGATCGTCGGGGCGGCGGATTTTCGGCGCGGCATGGATCTCTATTTCGACCGCTGGGACGGTCAGGCGACGACGGTGGAAGCCTTCGTCGCCTGTTTCGCCGAGGTTTCCGGCGCCGACCTGACCGACCTTTTCGCCTGGTACGAACAGGCCGGAACGCCCCAGGTCAGCGTGGCCTCGCGCTATGACGCGGCGGCGCGCACCCTCGACCTCGACCTTGCCCAGCGCACCGACCCGACTCCCGGCCAGAGCGAGAAGCGCGCCCTGCCGATTCCCCTGGCCTTCGGCCTTCTCGACGAGGACGGCCGGGTTCTGCGTGACACCGAGGTCATCGTGTTCGACACCCCGCGCCGCCAGATCCGCCTGGAAGGCGTCGAGCGGCCGCCGGTCCTTTCGCTCCTGCGCGGCTTTTCGGCCCCGGTGAACCTGACCACCGACGCGCCGGCCAAGGACGGCTATGTGCTGCTCGCCGCCGACCCCGACCTTTTCAACCGCTGGGAAGCGGGCCAGAACCTGGCGCGCGACCTGATCCTGGGCAGGGCCGCCGGCGAGCCGGACGAGGTGGGCGAGGAGCGCTTCGCCGAAGCCATCGGCCGCGCCCTGGACGATCAGGCGGCGGCGCCCGCGTTCAAGGCGCTCCTGGTCTCACTGCCCAGCGAGTCCGATCTGGCCGTCGCCTCCACACCCGCCGATCCCGCCGCCATCCACCTGGCCCGCGAGGCCCTGCGTTCGCGCATGGCGGTCCATCTGGGCGAAACCCTGCGGCGTCTCCACGGCGGTCTGCAAGAGCCAGGCTCATTCTCGCCGGACGCCGCCGCCGCCGGGCGGAGAAGCCTGCGCAACGCCGCCCTCGAATTGCTGGCCGCCGACCCGCACGCCCTCAATCGCGAGCGGGCGAAGGGGCATTTCGACGCCGCCCTCAACATGACCGACGCCATGGGCGGCCTGGCGGCGCTGACGCTGCTGGGCGGCGAGGACATCGAGGCCGCGCTGGCCGCGTTCTACCAGCGCTGGAAAGACGACCCCCTGGTCATCGACAAATGGTTCGCCGTCCAGGCGCGCGACCCCTCGGCGGGCGCCCTGGGACGGGTGCTGGGCCTGACCGCCCATCCGGCCTTCGGCGCCAGGACGCCCAATCGCCTGCGCGCCCTGGTGCAGACCTTCACGGCCGGCAATCCGGACCGCTTCCACGATCCCAGCGGCGCGGGCTACCGCTTCCTCGCCGATCAGATTCTGGCCATCGACGCCTTCAATCCGATGACCGCCGCCCGCCTCATCGAGCCGTTGGGAAATTGGGCGAGGTATCTGCCGCGGCTGGGCGCGCTCATGCGCGAACAACTCGAGCGGATCGCCGCCGCCGAGGGGTTGTCGAAGAACGTGCTCGAGCTGGCGGTCAAGGCCATCGGCTGAAACGCCCGGGCTCGAAGCGCTTTCCGCAAAAGTGGGAACTGGTTTTGCGATCGGAAAGCGCTCAAATGTTTGAGTCAGGGCCTGTCCCGATCGGGACAGGCTTTGGACTCATCGACGGACTTGAGCCGGATCCGGATCTTGGCGCGCCGAGCGGCGGCGCATGGCCTCGCCGAACCGGGCGCGATCCGCCGGCGGCAGGGCGGTCGCGAAATCCACCACCCCGTCCTCGACGGCGCTCCGCGACGCCAGATTGAGGGCCCGCGCCCGCGCCAGGTCGGCCTTGGCGACCAGGGGATCGAAACTCGGCGTCGCCAGCGATTGCCAGGCGGCGGCGCGCAGGTCGCGGGCCTGACGGCTGGCCCCCTGGATGCCGTCGCCCTCGGCGCGCAGGAGAGCGGTGAATTGCCGCCGCCGTTCGGGGGGAAGGCTCATGGCGGCGGCGCGCAGGGTGGGCCGCTGGGGCAAGCGCCGGTATGGCTCATGCGCGCGCAGGGCGATGACGGTGACGGCGGTCCCCAGCAGAAAGAGATTGAGGGCGATCGAGGCGATCAGGGCGATGAGGGTCCAGCGCGCGGTCATCATCCCTCACCGAAATCGGACGGTTCGCGCAGCAGGGCGGCGGCTTCCTCGCCGGGATCGGACGCCGCCTGGGCGTGGGGACTCGACAGGGTCACCGGGGCGACAACGACTCCCGCCGCCACCCCGGCCGCCGCCGCGCCGGCGAGGCCCGCCGCCAACCCCAGGCCGGCAAGCCATCGCCAGGGCGCCGGCGGCGACCGCCGCCCCGGCGCGGCCTGGACGATACGCTGGAGCAGCGCGCGGCTCGGTGGCGGCGCCGGCGGGCCACCGAGAATTCGGTCCAGACGGGCCGCCTCGCGCAGGAGTGGGCTCGTCAGGTCCGGCCGAGCGGCGACCAGGCGCAGGGCCGCCTGACGCTCCCGCGCCGGCCAGCGATCGAGGTTGGCGCCGAACGCGCCGGCCAGCCCTTCGAACCTGTCCGGATTCATGACCATTCTCGCCACCATGTCAGGGCGCCGCGCCCAGATCGGCCAAGGCCGTCCGCAGCGAGCGGCGGGCCCGCGACAACAGGCTTTCCAACGCCTCGACACTCACCCGCATCACCGCCGCCGCTTCTATGTTGGTCAGCTCCTGGTAGTGGCACAGCACGATCGCCTCCCTTTGTCGGGGCGGCAGCGTCCGCAGCGATGCGTCCACGCGCCGGCCGACGTCCCGAGCCTGAAGGTTTCGATCCGGCCCGGGGCCCGGGTCCGCCTGATCTGGAAGCTCGTGGGTCGTGCGAACGCGTCGCCGCAGCCGATCGTAACAAAGATTGAGCGCCACTCTGTGCAGCCAGGTGTCGAACCGGGCTTGGCCCGGCCGCCAGCGCGGCGCGAACTTCCACACCTTGAAAAAGGTTTCCTGGGCCACGTCCTCCGCTTCGCCGGGATCGCCCAGCATCCGCCTGGCCAGCGAGAGCACGCGCGGCAGCTTGCGGGCGACTAGGTCGCGGATCGCGGCCGGATCGCCCCGCCCCGCCCTGACGACAAGGTCGTCGTCCAGGTCGGCGCCCCGCGCCGTCAATCTTCGCCTCGTTCACCCGCCGCACTCCATTCGCGCCGCGGACTCAAGCTCGCCTCGCGCAAGATCGCCCGCCTCCTCATTCAACGGCCGCCGGACGCGCCTCCGTCGCCGACGCCCCCACTAACGCCTGAAACGCTCCGTGCGCGGCGGCGCGCACGCTGGCAAGCTTCGCCTTCAAACCCGCGAAGCTTCTGGCGCCGCCCGCCTTGATAAGGAGGGCGCGTAGAGCGGCCGGCTCGCCGGCGGGATTCGCGCCGTCTTCGACCGCCGCCTTGAGAAGTTGGGACAGGCTCTGCTGCAGCTCCCAGGCATGGCGCAGCGCCTCCAGATCGCCGCGCGGCGCCAGACCGGCCTGCTCGAGGGCGTCGAGCTCCTCGACGGTGTTCTGTCGCAGCGGCCCGCCGTCCTGGGCGTGGATCAATTGCAGAAACTGGGCGCAAAATTCGATATCGATCAGCCCGCCATCGATCAGCTTCATGTCCCAAAAGCCGCCAGGCGGCCGCTCGCGAGACATCAGGGCGCGCATTTCACGCACCGCGAGCGCCACCGCCGCCCGATCGCGGGGCCGGCGAAGCGCGGTCTCGATGGCGCCGGCGGCGGCCTCACCGAAGGAAGGCGACGTGGCCCAGATCACCCGCGCCCGGGTCATGGCCAAGAGTTCCCAGATATCGGCCTCGCCGGCGTAGTAGCCTTCGAACGCGGCCAGGCTCACCGCGACCGGACCCTTGGTTCCGGACGGACGAAGCTGGAGATCGACCTGGTAGAGCTCTCCCTGCGCGGTCGGCGCGGCGAGAGCCGTCACCAGTCGCTGCGTAAAGCGGGCGTAAAATGTTTCGGCGCTCCAGGCCTTACCGGCGGAGGCGCCATCGGGCCTGGTCGGACGATAAAGCGTCATCAGATCGAGATCGGAGGTCACCGTCATTTCCCGCGAGCCGCACTTGCCCAGGGCGATCACCGCCGTCTCGCCCGGAAAACGGCCAGCGCCCCGCTCGACCTCTTGGAGAGCCGCCTGGGACAGGCCTTCGACAAGGCCATCGGCCAGATCGGCGAAGGCGCGGCCCGCCGCCCGCGCACTGGCCACCCCCCCCAGCACCTGGACGCCGATGCGAAACGCCTGTTCGCCATGCAGCCGTCGAGCGACGTCCATCGCCGCTTCGAACGCCCCGGCGTCGGCGATGGCGGCGGGAAGATCGCGCGGGCCCTCGATGGGGGCGAAAAAACTGGGATCCAGCATGGCGTCCAGGGCGGCCGGCCGGCGGGCCAGCGTCCGCGCGAACCGGGGCGCCAGAGCCATGATCCTCACCACCAATTCGAACAGGCGCGGCCGGGCCAGAAACAGCGACTGCACCTGAACGCCCGACGAAAGGGCGGTGAAGAATTCCGCGAAACGCGCGAAGGCGACGTCCGGAGCGCCGGTGGCCCGGGCGGCCTCGAGGAGCCGCGGCGCCAAGCGCGTGAAGACTTCGCGCCCGCGTTCGCTGCGTGTCGCGGCGATCCGGCCATGATGCCAGCCGCGGACGGTGGCGGAAACCTGGCTGGGATCGGAAAACCCCATGCGTTTCAAAGTAAGGACAGTCTCGGGATCGTCATCGACCCCGGTGAAGATCAGGCTGCCGAAACGCGACGACAACGCTTCTTCGCCGGCGAAGAGCTGGCCGTAACGCCGGTTCACCGTCTTGAGCAGCCTGCGCACGGCGGCGTCGAATCCACGCAGGTCCTGGTAACCCGCCAGAGCGCCTATGCGCCGACGTTCGACATCGCTCTGCGGCAGCCGGTGGGTTTGTTCGTCGCCGACCATCTGCGCCCGGTGTTCCAAGGCCCGCAGGGTCCGGTAGGCGAGGGTCATCTCATCGGCCGCCTCGCGTGGCACATGACCGGCGTCGGCCAGGGCGCGGAGCGCTTGCAAGGTGCGCGGCAAACGCAGGCCCGGGTGGCGTCCGCCAAGGATAAGCTGCTGGGTCTGCACGTAAAATTCAATCTCTCGAATGCCTCCCCGCCCCAGCTTCAGGTCGGCGCCTTTGACGACCAGCCGATCGTCGGTCTTATGGACGTGAATCTGGCGTTTGATCGAATGGATGTCGGCGATCGCCGCGAAGTCGAGATTGCGCCGCCAGATGAACGGCGACAGGGCGTCGAGAAACGTCTGACCGCGAGCCATGTCGCCGGCGACGACCCGGGCCTTGATGAAGGCGGCGCGCTCCCAGTTCTGACCGACCGTTTCGTAGTAGTCGAACGCCGCCGCCACCGGCACCGCGATCGGGGTCGAAGAGGGGTCCGGGCGCAGGCGCAGATCGACCCGAAATACATATCCGTCGCTGGTTCGCCGCTGCAGAATGGCCGCCACCCGTTCGACGACTTGAACGGCGAAGGCCGCCGGCTCGACGCCGGGCGCCAACGGCAGCGCGCCCGGTTCGTAGAAGGCCGAAATATCGATATCGCTGGAGTAGTTGAGTTCGAAAGCGCCGTGTTTGCCCATGGCGACGCAGAACAACCCGGGCACGGGTCCCTCGTCGCCTTTGCCGACGCCGGTCGATCGCCCCGCCGCCACGGCCTCGCTTGCCGCCAGAGCGACGGCGCTCGCCACAGCGGCATCGGCGAAGCGGCTCAGGGCGCCGGTCACCTCTTCGAGATTCCACACGCCCCCGAGATCGGCCAGGGCCGTGAGCAGGTGAAGTTCGGCCTTCAACTCGCGCAATTGCCGTTCGCCAGCCTCGACTTCCGCTCCGGCGCAGCCGTTCGCCGCCCGCACGATGGCGGCCAGCCGCGCGGCCGGATCGTCGGCCAGCACCCGGCGCAGGCGCGCGGGCGCGCGGCGGGCGAGACCGGAAAGATAGGGCGACGACGAAAAGATCGGGGCCAGGGCGGGCCAGGCCCCACCGAGCTCATCGGCCCAGCCGGACTTGCGGGCGGCGTCGATCAAGCCATCGCGCGACCGCTCGGCGGCCTTGGCATCGACCACCGGCCCGCACGCGGCCATGGCCTCCCCAAGGGTTGTCACCGGCGCCTCACCCGGCTTTGGGCAGCACCAGCGCCACCCTCAGCCCGGGCCCGCCGCCGTTGAGAGCGCCGGGGCCTTCGTCCATTTCCAGATGGCCGCGATGCGCCTGGGCCACGGCCGCCACCAGGGACAGGCCGAGGCCGACACCCGGCTCGTTGCGGCTGTTCTCCAAACGTACGAAACGCTCCACCACCCGACCCCGGTCGGCGGCCGCGACCCCGGAACCGGTATCGGTGACCGAAATCTCGATGTCCCCCGATGAGCGCCGCCGCACCCGCAGCATCACCGCGCCGCCGCTGGGGGTATATTTCACCGCGTTGTCGAGAATATTGGCGAGCGCCTGGGCCAGAAACTCCCGGTTGCCCTTGAGGCTCAGGGCGGGAGTGAGTTCCGCCTTGAAATCCAACCCCTTGTCTTCGCAGAGCGGCTCGTAGAGTTCGGCCATGTCGGCGGCCAGTCCCGCCGGATCGAAGCCCGTCTGGTCGGGCGCGTCGCCGGCCGCTTCGAGGCGGGCGATGGCAAGCACGGCGGCGAAGGTGCGCAACACCGCGTCGGCGTCTTCCAGCGCCTGGTGCAGAGCAAGCTTTGGATCGGCGCGACCGGCGTCGGCTTCGATCATGGCCGCCTCCAGGCGGGCGCGCAGGCGGGTCAGAGGCGAACGAAGGTCGTGCGCGATGGCGTCTCCGGCATGGCGAAGGCCGCCGATCGAACGCTCCAGCCGTTCCAGCATGTCGTTGAGACCGATCGCCAACTCGTCGTATTCGTCGCCCGTCCCGCGAACGGCGGCGCGGGCGCGCAGATCGCCCCCCCGCGCGGCTTCGATCACGTCGGTGAGGCTGGTGATGTTGCGGCTTACGTTTCGACTGACCAGCACACCGCCGGCGAGGCCCAATACGATGGTAAGGGCGCCTGCCCCCCACAAGGCGCGCAGAATCCTGACCACATAGGATTCCGCTTCGCCCACGTCGGCGCCGACGAACATCCGTTCGCCGCCCGGCATTCTCTCCTCCAGGCCGCGCGCCGGACGCTTGACCACCGCCCCATCGGGGTCGGTCTGCGTCAGCGAGAAGCTCGCCCAGTCGGGGTCGCCGTCGAAGTCGTGCACCGGCGACCGCGCTATGGATCCCGACACCGGCGCGCCCGTCTGGCTCATCAACAGATAGAGCATGGGCCGGTCGCCCGACGAGCGCTCGATCACCGCCTGATTGAGGGCGGCGAAACCGCCCTGGCGGTAGACCGCTTCCAGCGACCGCATTTCCCGGGTGACCGCGGCGTCGGCCCGCCGCGTCACCTCGCCGGCGGTGGCGACGTAGATATAGGCCAGAAAAGCGCTGGCGGCGGCCGCGAACACGGCCAGGAAGAGCAGCGTCAGCCTAAAGGGCGTGGTGCGGAAAAGGCGCGGCAGGCGCACGGATGCGCCGCTCAGGCTTCCAAACGATAACCCGCGCCGCGAACGGTCTGCAGCATCGGTCGCTCAAAACCCTTGTCGATCTTGGATCTCAGACGCGAGATGTGGACGTCGATGACATTGGTCTGGGGATCGAAATGATACTCCCATACCTTCTCCAGAAGCATGGTGCGGGTCACCGACTGGCCGGCGTTGCGCATCAGATATTCCAGAAGCTGGAATTCTCGCGGCTGCAGATCGATTTCCCGGCCGGCGCGGCGCACCTCGCGACCGATGAGATCCATCTCCAGATCGCCGACCTTCAACAGGGTCTGAACCGAACCTGTCTCGCGCCGCCGGGCGAGCGCCTCCACCCGCGCGATCAACTCCGCGAAGGCGTAAGGCTTGACTAGGTAGTCGTCGCCGCCGGCTTTCAGTCCCGTCACCCGATCGTTGATTTCCCCCAAGGCCGAAAGGAAGAGAACGGGGGTCTGGTCGGCGTCCGCCCGCAGCCGCTCGACCATGGCGACGCCATCGACGCGCGGCATCATCCGATCGACGATCAGGACGTCGAAGCGCCCGGTCCGCGCGGCGTTCAATCCCGCCTCGCCGTCCGCCGCCTTGACACACTCATGGCCAGCCTCAGTCAGGCCCTTGGCCATCGCCTCGCCCGCCTCGAGGTCGTCCTCGACGATCAGCATCCGCATGCGCTCCCCCTTTTTTAGCTCGATCAGCCGGCGATCTTGATCGGCACGAACAGCGTTCTGCCGCTCCGGCTTACCGCCAGCGGAATGATCGCCCGGCCCGATTTCTTCCATTCCGCCACGGCCGCCGACACGTCGGCGGCCGTGGCCACTTCGCGGTCGCCGGCGCGGACGATCACGTCGCCACGATGCAGACCCTTCTCGCCGGCGTCGGAACTTCCCTTGACGCCCTCGACCAGAACGCCGTGGACGGCCGCGGCGATACTGTATTGTTGCCGCGCGGCCGGATCGATGGGGGCGAGCGACATGCCCAGGATGGGTGAATTGGGCGCGCCCTTCGCCCCGCCGCCTCCGGGGCCGGACTCTTCGTCCTCGCCGCCCGCGCCGCCGTTCAGGGCGAGTTGGGCTTCCGATGGGCGAAGGCCGGTATGGATGTCGATCAACCGTTCCTTGCCGGCCCGGAAGACGTCGAGGCGCGCCACATCGCCGGCATGAATCTTGGCGACTTCCCGCGTCATCTCACTGTTGCTGGTGACTGGCTGGCCGTTGACGGCCACCACGACGTCGCCCGGCTGGACCCCGGCCCGCTGGGCGGGGCCGCCGGGCACCAGATCGGCGACCACCGCGCCCTTGCGGCCCGCCAGACCCCAGGAGTCGGCCAGTTCGTCGCTGAGACTTTCGATGGTCGCGCCGATGTAACCACGCTTTATCTTCTCGCCGCTCATCAGTTGCTTGGTGATGTTGGAGGCGATGTCGGCGGGGATATCGAAGCCAATGCCAACCGACCCGCCGGATGGAGAGAAGATGGCGGTGTTGACCCCGATCACCCGGCCGTAGGTGTCGAACGTCGGTCCGCCCGAATTGCCGCGATTGATGGGCGCGTCGATCTGGATGTAATCGACGAAATTCTCGCCGATGTCGCGATTGTAGGCCGAAACGATGCCGGCGGTGGCCGTATTGCCCAGGCTGAAAGGATTGCCCACCGCCAGAACCCAGTCGCCCACCCGCGGCTTGGCCGAATTCTCGAAATCGACGTAGGAATAGCCGTGGCCCTCGACCTTGACCACCGCGAGATCGGTGCCTTCATCGCGCCCGACCACGACGCCCTTCAATTCCTTGCCGTCCTTGAGAACAACCTTAATCTCGTCGGCGTTGTCCACGACGTGGTTGTTGGTGACGATGTAACCGTCGGGGGAAATGAAGAAACCTGACCCCGAGGACAGCTGTTTTGGGACCGGCGCTCCGTCGGTGTCGCCCCCCTGGCCCTGGCCTCTGGGCACGATATCGAACGGGAAGTTCTCGAAACCGGGAATCCGCTTGGCCGCGTTCGGATCGCCCTTCGAGGTGACATTTATCGACACCACGGCCGGCGACACCTTCTCGAATATGTCGGCGAAGGTCTGAGGGGCGCCGGGCGCCGGGGCGAACACCGGCGAGGTGGACGCCTTGATGAGTTGGCCTTGCGCGCCGAGGTTCAGCCCGGGCGGGCGCATGCCAGCTCCCGCCATGGCGACCACGGCCACGCCGGCGCCGGCCAAGGCGCCCACCAAAACATGCGATCTGCTGACGGCCATCGGTTCGTTCCTCATTCCCGGAAATTGACGGAGCCGGGGTCCCTCTCATCTAGTGTCGGATGCCAAAGAGCGCGAGGGCTCACAAGTTACCTTTCCGTTATTCGCGAGGCGGTCTTGAAGCTTATTTCGGGCGCTATCGTGTCAAAGGCCCACGATGTTGGTGACACGGCCCGCGTGTGGTCGCGATCGCGTCCAACCGACCCATCCAAATAGAGGTGGGGCGGTCACGAGCCGCCGATCCTGGCGGGGTAGCCAGGCTGTGCGCCGTTCCCCCGCCACTCCCCCCGCGCCTTCAGCGCCCTGGCGAGTTCACGGGGCATATAGCGTTCATCGTGCTTGGCCAGGATCTGGGTCGCTTCGAAGACGCCGGCGCGGTCGTAGGCCCCTGTGGCCACAACTCCCTGACCTTCCCGAAAGAGATCGGGCAGATCGCCGCGATAGACCACCTTGGCGCTTGCCGTCCGGTCCCGGACGGCGAAATCGATTTCCCCCTCCGGCGTCCGGGTCACGCTGCCTGCCTCGACCAGGCCGCCGAGCTGGATGGACCGCCCGGCCTTTACATGCGCGGCCACCGCCTGAGCGGGCGTGTAGAAATAGGAGATCGAACCCCTCAACCCATAGAGCGCCAGACTGGTCGCCAGCCCCAGGATAGGCGCCGCGAGTGCCACCACCATCAACCGACGGCGGGCGGATCGCGATCTGGGAAGAAGAGCCACGAACTCGCTAGCCTGTCACTTGCGCCGAAACGGGGCGCGACACCAAATCCGCCATTCGCCGACTCTAGCGGAAAAGGGCGGCGCCCGCGAGGGCCTCGGCGAACGGCCGGAAGATTATATGCCCGCGCGCCTTAGCCGTCCGCACGTGGAAGGACCAGTTCCAGCATCAATCCCCCCATGGCCGAGGCGGATAGCGTCACCGAGCCGCCATAGGCGCGAACCAGCTCATCGACGATGGCGAGGCCCAGGCCGGAACCCGGCGCGCTTTCATCCAATCTCGCGCCGCGCCGCAGGACTTCATCGCGCTGATCGACGGCGAGCCCCGCCCCATCGTCTTCGACGGTCAGGGAGAATTGGCGCGGAGAGAGGGCGTGGCCGACGACACGCACCCGACCGGCGCACCATTTGCAGGCGTTTTCCATCACATTACCCGCCAGCTCCAGCAGATCCTGGCGCTCGCCCAGGAAGCACAGGTCGTCGGCGCACCGCCAATCGATGGACAGATTCCTGCCGCGGAAAATCTTTTCAAGTGTGCGGCTGAGTTCCTCCAGAACGGGCGCCACGGCCGTGCGTTCGCCTTGGCCCTGAGCGCGCGCGGCGGCCCTGGCGCGACGCAGGTGGTGATCGATCTGGTGGCCCATCGCTTCAGCCTGACGCGAAACGACGTCGGCGAACTTTCCCGGCTGTTGCCGCGCCTCGGTGAGCAGTACCGACAGGGGTGTCTTGAGGGCATGCGCGAGGTTGCCGACATGGGTGCGCTGGCGCTCCACGACCTCTTGATTGTGGGCCATCAAGGCGTTGAGTTCGCTCGCCAGCGGTTCGAGTTCGCTCGGATAGTCGCCCACCACGCGCTCCGACCGGCCGGTGCGCACCGCCGCGACCTCGCGTCGCAAGGCGAAAAGGGGCGCGAGGCCGATGCGCACCTGGAGAAATACCGCGGCGATGATCCCGGCGCCAAGAAGGACCAGAAAGCCCGCGATGGTGGTGGCGAAGGCGCGAACGTCTCGATTGACCGGAGAGCGATCCTGGGCCGCCATGAACACCAGAGGCGCGGCCACATCCGGGAGCCGTCCCTGTAGCGCGGCCACGCGCAGGGGCTGGCCCATGGGGCCGGCGCTATCGTAGAATAAGGCCCTGCCCTGCGCCTTGGCCAACGCGACCGCACCGCCGGGGGGCGGCGCCAGGGCCCGATCCCACAGCGAACGCGATCTCACCAGGGCGCGCACGTCGGCCCCGCTGGGCGTGGCGATCTCCCAATAGTCGCCGCTGTAGGCGCGAAGCGTCCGCGGATCGTCCGATGTCGGGGGCGTAACCGCTCCCCCCCCCACGGCGGTTCCAGCGAGAAGACCATCAACGGTGTTGGACAGTTCATCGTCGAAACGGGCTATCGCAGCGTGGCTGAAGAAGGCGGACAGGGAAAAGCCGGCCACCACCAGCACGGCCAGGCTCCACGCCGCGGCAAGGACGATCAGTCGCCGAACGAGAGACGGCCGGGCTAGCGAGCGCCGAAACGCAAGAGACGGCCGCGCGCCGCGATCGCTCACGCCTCGCTCGCCTCGCCCTCCAGGGCGATCAGCCGATAGCCTAGGCCCCGCACGGTTTCGACCCTGTCGGCGCCGATCTTCTTGCGAACCCGGCCAATGAACACCTCGATGGTGTTGGAATCGCGATCGAAATCCTGATCATAGAGATGCTCGACCAGTTCGGTGCGGCTGATCACCCGTCCCTGATGCATGATCAGATAGTGGAGGAGCCGATACTCCAGGGAGGTGAGGCGCAAAGGCTCGCCGGCGACGGACGCGCGGGCGGCGCGCGGATCGAGCCGCAGGGCGCCGCAGGACAGCGACGGGGCGGCATGACCGGCCGACCGGCGCAGCAGCGCACGCAGGCGGGCCAGCAACTCCTCGGTGTGAAAGGGCTTGGTCAGATAGTCGTCGGCGCCGGCGTCGAAGCCGGCGACCTTTTCGCTCCATGCGCCGCGGGCGGTGAGAATGAGGACCGGCGTGGCCAGATTGGCGCGGCGCCAACCCTCCAGCACCGAGGCGCCGTCGATCTTGGGCAGCCCCAGGTCCAGCACAATGGCGTCATAGGGTTCGGTTTCGCCCAGGAAGCTAGCCTCTTCGCCGTCCGGGGCGTGATCGACGGCGTAGCCGGCGTCGCCGAGGGCCTACTTCAACTGACGCGCGAGATCGGGATCGTCCTCGACCAGGAGTATGCGCACGGAGCCGCCCTACCTTTCGCCCAGGATCGCGCCGCTCGCGGCATCGACGATGTAGTCTATGCGCCGCCCGTGAGCAGTGACCCAGCGGACACGATAGACCGGCCGGCCGCCTTGATACTCGATGCCCGTGTCGAGCTGGCGACCGGGCGTGCGGCGGCCGATCCCTTGGATGACTCGCCCCAGTGGGGCCAGTTGGCCGTGGCGAACGCCCTGACGCGCCTCGTCCTGTTGCTCGCGCCAGTCGGCGCCCAGGGAATTGGCGCCGCGAGGCTGCCGCTCGAACCGCAGGGGCGGAGGGCGATAGAAACCCGGCGGAGGCGCCCGATAAAAGCCCGGAGGCGGCGGCCGGAAGGCCATGTCGCGTTGCGGCGAAGCGCGAAACTCGCGCGCCGGACCTCGGCCAAATTCGCCGCCAAAGCCGCGCCCGTGACGCATCTGCGCATCCGAGCCGCCGGCCAGGGCGGCAGCCAGCAAAAGGCTGGTCAGGAAGGCGAAAATCGGGCGCACGACCCCTCGTCTAAGGAGGTCCGGCTGAATATCGCCTGAACGAACGGCGCTGTCCATGTCCGCGCGTCACGACCGCCGCCGAGGCGTGTATGGGCGCTCGTTCCGCCATGCCTGCGTGAACCGCTCCAATTCCCCGTCCACCGTCTCGGGCAGCGTCACCACCAGGCGGGCCAACAGGTCGCCCCGGCGACCCTGGGGCCCTCCGACGCCACGCCCCTTCAGGCGCAGAATAGACCCGGAATTGGAGCCCTTAGGTACGCTCAGCGTGACCGGCCCATCTGGCGTCGGCGCTTGCACCTTTCCACCCAGGACGGCGTCGGGCACGCCTATCGGCAGGTCCATGGTGAGGGTGTCGCCCTCCCGGCGATAGATCGGGTGGGGACGGATCGCCAATTCTATGAAGGCGTTGCCCGGACCCGCCGGTCCGGGAGCGCCCTGGCCCTTCAGACGCAGACTCTGTCCCTCAACCGCGCCCGCGGGGATGGTGATGTCGAGCGTGCGCCCGTCTGAAAAGTCGATGCGCCTCATGCCGCCGACGATCGATTCTTCCAGATCGATCTCCAGCCGCCCGTGGACGTCGGCCCCACGCGAGGCGAAACGACGACCCCGCCCGCCGCGCCGCCCGCCGCCGCGACCACCGCGACCGCCGCCGCGGCGATCGCCGAACATCTCTCCCAGGATCTCGTTCAGATCGACCCCTTCGAACTCCGCTCCGCCGAATCCACCCTGCTGGCCGTACGGATTGCCACCATAGCCGCGCATGATCTCGCGGCCGTCCGCGTCGATCTCGCCGGCGTCGAATTTGCGGCGTTTTTCCGCGTCGCCGAGCAGATCGAAGGCGGCGCTCACCCGCTTGAACCTGTCCTCGGACGCCTTGTCGCCGGGGTTCTTGTCGGGGTGATGCAGTTTGGCGAGCTTGCGGAACGCCTTGCGCAGTTCGTCCGCGCTCGCGCTCCGCGCGACGCCGAGTTCCTGGTAGGGATCCTGCGCCAATCAACCGCCCTTTGAAACACCAAAAATCGCGCGGCTTTCAGTTACCCCAAAGACCCGGCGGCGCAAGAGGGCATGTGGCAATCCCGCCACACACAGGGAATACGCGGATCAGCCTTCGCTTCGGTCGCGCATCAGATCGCGAGCGGTGAAATCGAGGGCGTCATCGGGATGATCGAGCGCCGCCTCGCTGATTGTCTGGCCTCGAACCGAGACGCCGGCGGCATGGACGCTTTCCGAATCGCCGGTGATCAGGGGATGCCAAGCGGGCAACGGTTTTCCTTCGTGCAGGCGTCGGTAAGCGCAACTCCCCGGCATCCATGGCAGAGAAGCTATATTCTGCGGCGTCAGCCGGATGCAGTCGGGGATGCGCCGGCGGCGATCCTCATAGTCGGTGCAGCGGCACTTCCGATCGTCGAATAGACGGCACGCCACCCGTGTTGGAACGATTTCTCCACTGTTTTCATCCTCAAAGCGCACCAGGCAACAGAGCCCGCAGCCGTCGCACAGCGATTCCCATTCGCGCGCGGACATCTCGGTGAGGGATTTTGTTTCCCAAAAGGGTCTCGTCGCCATGTCGGGGCCGTCCTAAACCCCATCGCGCCTCGCCGATAGCCGGGGACTGAAAGACACCGACAATGGCCGCCCCCATCCTTTCCCTCCGCGACGTCCGCCTCGCCGATGGCCGCCACCCGATGTTCGACGGGGTCGATCTTGGCCTTGAGGCGCGCGGTCGCGCCTGCCTCGTGGGCCGCAACGGCGCGGGCAAGTCCACTCTGCTGCAAATCCTGGCCGGGCTGGTGATGGCCGACGCCGGCGAGCGGTTCGCGGCGCCCGGACTCAAGGTCACCCTGGTTGCGCAGGAACCTTCGATCGGCGGCGCCACCCTGGTCGATTACGCCACCGCCGGTGGCGCGGCCCGACATGAGGCCGAGGCGGCGCTGGAGGTCTTTCGGCTCGATCCGGCGCGCCCGACGACCGGTCTTTCCGGCGGCGAAATTCGGCGGGCGGCGTTGGCGCGCGCCTTTGCCGAGGATCCTGACGTGCTCCTGCTGGACGAACCGACCAACCACCTGGACGTCGTGGCCATCGCGCGTCTGGAGACCCGCCTGGCGCGCAGCCGCGCCTCGATCCTGATCGTCAGCCACGACCGCGCCTTTCTGCGGCGCGTCACCACGCGCTGCTTCTGGCTTGAAGGCCGGCGGGTGCGGCGCCTGGACGCCGGGTTCGCCGCCTTCGACGACTGGGCCGATGGCATCGCCGCCATAGAGGCCGAGGAGGGCCGCCGTCTGGACAAGGCCATCGCGCGCGAGCAGCACTGGATGGCCCATGGCGTCACCGCCCGCCGGGCCCGCAACGAAGGCCGCCGGCGGCGGTTGCTAGCGCTGCGACGCGACAAGGCCGAGCGCCTGCGCCTGGCTCGGGGCGAGCTCGATCTGGGCGCGGCGGGCGCCGCGACGCCATCGGGGCGCCGGGTGATCGAGGCCAAGAATCTCGCCAAGAGCTACGGCCCGCGCCGACTCATCGGCGGCTTTTCCACCCGCATCCTCAAGGGCGAGCGGGTCGCGATCGTCGGCCCCAACGGCGCGGGAAAAACCACGCTGGTCAAGATGCTTCTGGGCGAGATCGAGCCCGACCAGGGCGAGGTGCGCCTCGGGTCGAACCTCGAGATCGCCTATATCGATCAGGCCCGAGGCGATCTGGTCGCGGGCATGACCTTGACCGCCGCTCTCGCGCCGCTGGGCGGAGATCAGGTGATGGTCCAGGGTCGGTCACGCCATGTGGCCGCCTACGCCCGCGACTTCCTTTTCCGCGACGACCAGCTGCGCCAGCCGGTCGCCAGCTTGTCCGGGGGCGAGCGCAATCGCCTCCTTCTCGCCCGGACCCTGGCCGCCCCGTCAAACGTGCTGGTTCTCGACGAGCCGACCAACGATCTGGATATGGAAACGCTCGATCTGTTGGAGGATCTGCTGGTCGAGTATGCAGGCAACTTGATCCTGGTCAGTCACGACCGCGATTTCATCGACCGTCTGGCGACCTCGACCATCGCCCTCGACGGTCGGGGGCGGGCCGTCGAGACCCCCGGCGGCTGGTCGGATTTTCTAGAGCAAAACCCTGACTTCCTCGATCCCATGCCGGAGGGGCCCCCACGCCGCCAAAACGTCAGACCCCCGCGACCGGCCAGCCCTCCCGCCAAGCTTTCCTTCAAGGAAGAACGCCGCCTCGCCCAACTCGAGAGTCGGATGGGCGACCTCCACGCGGAAGTGGAACGCCTGGAACGACTTCTTGCCGACTCCGATCTCTACGCCAGAGCCCCGGACGCCTTTGCAAGCGCGTCGCGAGCCCTGTCGGCGGCGCGCGGCGAACTCTCCCAATGCGAGGACTCGTGGCTGACCCTCGAAGAACGCCGCGAGAGTTTGGCGCGAGGCGGCGGCGTGACCGCCGGGAATTGATCAGGGCCGCCGGCTTGCCGCCGGCAACCTCACTCTCCCTCGCCGTTGTCGGGCTTGGCCTCGAATTTGGGACTCTCGTCATAACCCTTGCGGGATGAATAAAACGCCAGCCACATCAAGACACCGGTGAGCAGGCCGGTGCCGAGGACCCCGGCCACGATCATCACTACGATCGCGCCGGTTCCCGGGCCGAAGCCGATGGATCGGGTGCTGTAGAACGCCCAGCCCATGAACCCGAACAGGATGGCCAGGCCGCCGCCCATGAAGATCGCGGTTGGCCACTTCATCTTTCGCCTCGAATCATTGGGGAGCCACGACGCGCTCTCCCCAAGTGGTCCGGCGCCCGCATCGCCGCAAGAGCCGCGCGAGTCCTTGGCTTGGCTCGGCCGCCAGCCTATCGTCCGGCTTGGCCGGCGGGGGAGAAGACGATGAAGATTTCAACGCTGGGCGGCGTCATTTTGGCCGTCCTCGCCACCGCCTGTTCCCAAAGTCCCCGAAGGGCGGCGCCGACCGCAGCCACGCCTATCCGCCTCGCCACCGACTGGCGCGCAGAAGCCGAGCAGGGCGGTTTCTATGAAGCGCTCGCCACCGGCGAGTACGCCAGACGCGGCCTGACGGTCACCATCGTGCCGGGCGGTCCAGGCGTAAATGTGCCCCAGTTGGTCGCCTCGGGGGCGGTGGAGCTGGGAATCGGCTCCAACAGCTTCATCATGATGAATCTGGCCGCCGAGGGCGTGCCGGTAAAAGCGGTCGCGGCGTTCATGCAGAAGGACCCGCAGGTGCTGATCGCCCATCCGAACGCCGGCATCCGGTCCCTGGCCGACATGAAGGGCCACCCGATCCTGCTGGCCGACGCCTCGATCACCGCCTTCTGGGTCTGGCTCAAGGCCAAATACGGCTTCAGTGACGACCAGGTGCGCAAATACACTTTCAACAACGCGCCCTTCCTGGCCGACAAGCGCATCGTCCAGCAGGGGTATCTGACCTCCGAGCCCTATACGATCGAGAAGGAAGCCCATCTGAAGCCCGCCGTCTTCCTCCTCGCCGACGAAGGCTATCCCGGCTACGCTGGCATGGTTCTGGCCGCCGACAAGCTGATCACCTCCAACCCCACCGCCGTGCGCGCCTTCGTCCAGGCCAGCGCCGCCGGCTGGCAAGCCTATCTGCACGGCGATCCGCGATCCGGCGACGCCCTGATTCTCAAGGACAACCCGGAGATGAGCGAGGACGTTCTCGAACACGCGCGCGCCGAGATGCGGGCGCACCGCATCGCCGATCCGACGAGCGGCGTCATGACCGATGCCCGCTGGGCCGCCTTTTTCCAAGTCGCCTCCAAGATAGGCGTCTATCCCAGGACGCTGGACTATCGCCGCGCCTACACCCTCCAGTTCGTGCCGGCGGCGAACTAGCCTTGCCCATCGCCAGCCTGGAGGGGGCGGTGGTCGATTATCCCGGGCGCGGCCGGGCGCTCGGCCCCTTCAACCTGGCCTTGGGGGCGGGCGAAATCCTGGCCCTGGTCGGCCCTTCCGGCTGTGGCAAGTCGACCGCCCTTCGCTTGCTGGCGGGCCTCGAGGCGCCGAGCGGCGGCGTCGTCCGCCGCGCCGCGACGCGGGGAGAGACGTCGGTGGTCTTCCAGTCGCCCACCTTGGCTCCATGGCTGAACGCGGCGGCCAATGTCTCCCTGCCTCTGGAGCTGGCGGGGGTCGAGGCGCGCCAGGCGCGGACGCGCGCGCTGGACGCCTTGCGGCGCGTCGGTCTGGCCGGGGCCGAGGACGCCCGGCCGGCCCAGCTTTCCGGCGGCATGGCGATGCGCGTTTCCCTGGCCCGGGCCCTGGTGACCCGGCCCAGGGTCCTGCTGCTGGACGAGCCGTTCGCCTCCCTGGACGAGATCACCCGCCGGGCCCTCGCCGACGACGTGCTGGCGATCTGGACCGACCAGCGCCCGGCCATCGTCTTCGTCACCCACAATGTGGAAGAGGCCGTCTATATGGCCGGCCGCGTCGTCGTCATGACCCCCGGTCCGGGGCGCGCGGCGGGCGAGACGGCGATCGACGCGCCGGTTCCACGGGTCGGCGGTTTCCGAACCTCGCCCCGGTTTCGCGCCGCCGTCGAGGCGGTGTCGGGGCGCCTCGCCGCCGCGATGGGCGCGCGGCCGTGAGGCGCCTGCCGCCCGCCGCGCCGCCGCTTCTGCTGGTGGCGGTCCTGCTGGGGATCTGGGAACTGACCTGCCGCGTCTGGGGGATTCCAGCCTATCTCCTGCCCGCCCCGTCCGCGATCGGCGTCGCCCTGATCCAGAACGCGCCGGCCCTGGCGGTCGCCGCCGGGCGCACCCTCGGCATGGCCCTGCAGGCCCTGATCGTCGCCAGCGCCTTCGCCGGTGCCCTGGCGTTGGCGGCGGCGCTCAGCCGCACTCTGGACCGGGCCGTGCGCCCCCTCGCCGTCGCCCTGCAGGTCACCCCGGTGGTGGCCATCGCCCCCTTGTTCGTCATCTGGGCCGGTGTCGATCACCCGGAGCGGGCCATCGTTGCCCTGGCCGCCATCGTCGCCTTCTTCCCGATCTTTTCCGGCGCGACCCGAGGCCTGGCCAGCGCCGATCCGGACCTGGAGCGCCTGTTCGACCTTTACGGCGCGACGCCGATCCAACGGCTCGCGCGCCTTCGCCTGCCCTCCGCCGTTCCCTTCCTGGTGGAAGGCCACAAGGTCGCCGCCGGCCTGGCCATCATCGGCGCGGTGGTGGCCGAGTTCGTGGCCGGCTCGGGCGGCGCCCAGGGCCTCGCCTGGCGCATCCTGGAGGCGGGCAACCGCCTGCAGACCGCCAAGATGTTCGCCGCTATCGTCACCCTGGCTCTGATGGCCGCCGGCCTGCACGTCTTTTTCCAGGCTCTGGAGCGCCGGGCGCTGGTGTGGTGGCGGGGTAGGTAGTCGCCGCTCAGGGTTCGGCGAGCACGGCCGCCCGCTCGTCGGCGCTCAGAACCCGGAATCTCCCCACCGCCAAGTCGGTCGGCAGGTCGAGGCCGCCGATCCGATCGCGGTGCAGGGCGGCGACATGATTGCCGACGGCGGCGAACATGCGGCGGACCTGATGGTAGCGGCCCTCGGTTATGGTGAGGTTGGCGGTCGTCGGCGACAGGAGTTCGAGGGTGGCCGGGGCCAGGGGGTCGCTGTCGCTCTCCAGGATCAGGGTTCCGGCCGCGAACAGCTTGCCTTCATGGCCGGCGAGCGGGCGAGCCAGGGTGACGTGGTAGCGTTTCGCCACATGGTTCCTGGGCGAGATGATCTTGTGCAGCCACGGGCCGTCGTCGGTGATCAGCAGTAGGCCGGTGGTATCCAGATCGAGCCGGCCGACGGTCGAGAGGGCCGGGTCGCGGCGGCGCCAGCGCGGCGGCAGCAGTTCATGGACGCTGCGTCCCGGCTCGCGATGCGAACAGACGACGCCCAAGGGCTTGTGCAGGATGAGGGAGAGGGGCGCCGGCGGATCCAATGGCTCGCCGGAAACGCGCATCCGCTCGGTGAGGTCGGCGGTGACCGGCAACCGTTGGCCCGCATCGCGCAGAATCTCGCCGTCCAGAACCACCTCGCCTGCGGCGATCAGGCGCTGAACCTCGCGGCGCGAACCGTAGCCCAGGTTGGCGAGCAGCCGATCCAGCCGCGCGGCGGGCGGGCGGCTCACTTGCGCGCCTCGAACACCTTGTAGCCGCGCGCCTGGGCGATCGGCGAAACCGTGGTGAAATGGGCGATAAGCGCCTGTTCGTAGGGCAGGGCGACGTTGGCCACTAGGCGGCATACGCCGCCTTTCTTGAGCATGCGCGCAGCGGCGGCGATGAAGGCTTGCCCCAGGCCTCGATCTTCCCGGCCGCCGTCATGAAACGGCGGGTTCATGATCACGAAATCGAGGCCGGCGATCTCGCCGGCCGCCGACCGCCCGTCGGCGTGAATGAAGGCGGCGCGGGGATCGTCGATGTTGCGGCGCGCGGCGGCGACGGCCCGGCGGTCGATATCCAGCAGGCTCAAGGACGTCACCGCCGGCGAACCCAGGACCGCCTGGCCGAGCAGACCGACGCCGCAACCCAGATCGGCCCCCGCCCCCGCGAACGCCGGCGCCGTCTCCAGCAGCAGGGCGCTGCCCGGATCGATCCGGTCCCAACTGAACACCCCCGGCTGCGACCACAGCCCAAGACGCGGGGCAAATTGAAGCGCGCCTTGTTCGATCGCCTCGTCCACACCCTTCGGGGCGGTCGGCCGATGGGTCAGACAGAGGCGTTGATGATGGCGCGCCGTCTCGGCGACGGCGCAGCCGAAAGCCTCCAACTCCTTGCGAAGCCGGCCCCCGCCCTTTGCTTTCGGCGCCAGCGCGATGAGTTCGCCGCCCGGACGCAAGGCCCGCAACGCATGGGCCAGCACAAACCGGCGCTCCAGCGTGCCGGGCGGCGCGGCGACGACGAAGCGCGACAGGGTGGCCCCCGCGAGCTCCTCCAGATCGGCGGAACCCGGAACCAGCGGCGAGACCTGGATCGCACCCGACCCCGCGTCGGCCAGGGCGGCCGGTGGGAATCCATAGGCGGCGCGCTCCCCCACGCCCCTTATCCCCGCTCCCGGGTGCGCTCGAAGCCGACCCGGGGAAACCGTTCCGCCAGATAGCCGATCTCCCAGGCGGACTTGGCCAGGAACACCGCCTGACCGTCGATGTCCTGGGCCATGGCGGTGCGGTGCTTGCCCGAAAAGTCCTCGAGATCGGCCTTGGCGCCGGTGAGCCAGCGGGCCTCGGCGAAGGGCGCCGGCTCGAAGACCACGTCCAGGGCGTATTCGCCGCCCAGGCGATCGGCCATCACTTCGAACTGGAGTTGGCCCACCGCCCCGACCACGAAATCGGCGCCGATCAGCGGACGGAAGAGCTGGGTGACGCCCTCCTCGGCCAGACCCTCCAGCGCCTTCTTCAGGTGCTTGGCCTTCAGCGGATCGGTGACCCGCACCCGGCGCAGAATCTCCGGCGCGAAGTTGGGCAGGCCGGCGAAGCGCAGGGCGCCGCTCTGAGAGAGGCTGTCGCCGACCCGCAGAACGCCGTGATTGGGAATTCCGATCACGTCGCCGGCGAAGGCCTCCTGCGCCAATTCCCGGTCGGAGGCGAAGAACAGGATCGGCGCGTTGACGCTCATCTGGCGGCCGGTGTTCTCCACCTTCAGCTTCATGCCGCGCGCGAACCGCCCCGAGGTCAGGCGCACGAAGGCCACACGGTCGCGGTGATTGGGATCCATATTGGCCTGGATCTTGAACACGAAGCCGGACACCTCGTCGTCGCCGGGCGCGACGTGGGTCGCTTCGCCGGCCCTCGTGGCAGCCACCATGGCCGGCGCCGGCGCATAGGCCCCCAGACCCTCCAAAAGCTGATCGACGCCGAAGTGGCGCAGGGCCGAGCCGAACAGCACCGGCGTCATATGGCCTTCCAGGAAACTCTGGGGATCGAAGGGTTTGGAGGCTTCCCTGACCAGCAGGGCGCCTTCCTGGGCCTCCTCCCGCTCATCTGGGTCCAGATAGGAATCCAGGGCATTGGCGCCCATGGGGACCGCCGCCGGATGGGCGTCGGCATGACGCTGGAACGGCAAAAAGCGGTCGTGGCGCAGGTCGATGACGCCCTTGAAACGGGCGCCGGAGCCGGCCGGCCAGTAGAGCGGGGCCGGATCAAGGGCAAGTTTCGAGGCGATCTCGTCCAGCAGGGCGAACGGGTCCTCCGCCTCGCGGTCCATCTTGTTGATGAAGGTGACGATCGGGATGTCGCGCAGGCGGCACACCTCGAAGAGCCTGAGGGTCTGCGGCTCGATGCCCTTGGCGGCGTCCAGCACCATGACCGCCGCGTCGGCGGCGGTAAGGGTGCGGTAGGTGTCCTCGGAAAAGTCCTCGTGGCCGGGGGTGTCCAGCAGGTTGAACATCAGGCCGGCGTGATCGAAGGTCATGGCGCTGGCCGAGACCGAAATCCCCCGCTCCCGCTCGATCTTCATCCAGTCCGAGCGGGTGCGCCTCTGTTCGCCCCGCGCCCGTACCGCCCCGGCCGCCCGGATCGCCCCGCCGGCCAGCAGAAGGTTCTCGGTCAGGGTGGTCTTGCCGGCGTCGGGATGGCTAATGATCGCGAACGTGCGACGCCGCGCCGCCTCGGCGGCCGGAGAAGTCGGAGACATGGGCGGGCGATAGCGCGGGCGGGGGCGGGAGGCAAATTGGGGGGCGGCCCTCCGGTATGAAGAGTTGGCGTCCTCAAACATCCGAGACTTCGTGCAGGCCCATCGAAAAAATCTCCTCGGCGCCGCCGGCGCGGTGAATGTCCGCTCCTCGGCGACGCGTCAAAGGCGGGATTTTACCCATTGCAGACATTGTTGAGGGCGTGGAAAACAGTAGGTCTGTGCCTCGGGACGCTATGACCTGCCCATGGCCGACATTAGTGGGAACGCGCGCACGTGGTAATCCGATACAGTCTGTTCGATCCGCCGCCAGAAATGCAGTCGGCAGCCGATTTGCTCAGTGAGGCCGTTGACGCTCTGCTCGGTGGCGATGCCGACCGTGCCGGAAATCTGCTCCAGCAGGCCAATATCCCAACCGTGTGGGCCTATGCCGACCGAGCCATGAACCCACCCAAGGGTCTGAGGCCACTCCGGGCCGCCGCCGCCACCGCCGCCGCGCCCGTCCTTGCGAGAACGGACCGCGCCGTCCTGCGTATGCCCAGCGCCGCCCAGGAGCGATCGATTTACCAGCGAGACGGCTACCGGTGTCGCTACTGTGGCGCTCGGTGGTCCTCAAGCGAGCCCGATCGATACTGACCTCGCGCCTGCCGATGCTTGTGCCGTGGCCTTTGGGACCCAGGAGCGACAAGGAAAAGCATGCTGCGTTCTATGCGCTCAACAGCGTGATCGACCATGTCGTGCCGCACTCGCGCGGCGGTGACAGTTCGCCGGAAAATCTTGTGACGGCCTGTTGGCCGTGCAATTTTTCCAAAGATGACGCCACGTTGGAGGAACTCGGGCTCGCCGACCCGCGCAGCCGGCCTCCTGTTGTTGATGGATGGGATGGCCTCGAAAGGATTGTGAAGGCTGGCAAGAGTTTGAGGATTGAAAGCTCAAGCGGTGCGCGGGATGCCCTTGGGATTGTCGAATCGACCCCAATCCCGACGCGAACCCGTGAAGCCCGCACAGCTAACCTCGACGAATGGATACTGACCTTTGAAGGCCCATCTTTCGACTTGGCACGACGGCTGGCAGATCTGCTTCATTCCCTTGAGGGACCAAACGTTCGTCTGTCTACCGGCAGAGTCACGATCGTAAACGTCACGGCCAACCAGAGCTCGCTAGCGGTTCTCGGTATCGGTCCTACCGGCGATGTCGATGTCCCTTGGCTGATCGGAGAGGACAAGGAGCGGTTTAAGCCCTTCGCGATGGAGCTGGGCCCGCGCGATACCAGGCGCGAAGCTCTACGAGACAAGAACGATGTGGCGCGTCGATGGCGGCGGTGCGGGGAAGGGCCAAATCTCGGTTGAGGAGCTTTTGGCCATTTCGGACGTCTTGCGCGAGAGCGTGGCCAAGCTTGTTCGAGCACTGGAACTCAATACGAACGTGATCTGATTATTCGCCTCGCCGTGGGCCACCTCTTATCGCCCTCAGACCATAGCTTAGGTCGGGAAGCGCCGGGCAAGGGAAGGTCGCACGGGCTGCGTCTCCGAAGAGGCCAATGTCAGGGTTCCACCCACATATGACTTTCGGAACGTCCGCTAGCTGCAAAGAAGTGACAACGATTCATGAGCCGTAGGATATGTCGCTCCCCGTATGGATTTCCGTTCCCTCAAGATGGTACGCAGCTCAAACGCCAAGCCCGCCCAACAGCACATACTTGATCTCCAGATAGTCCTCGATCCCGTACTTGGATCCCTCCCGCCCCAGGCCCGACTGCTTCACCCCGCCGAACGGGGCGACCTCGGTGGAGAGGATACCGTCGTTGACGGCCACCATGCCGTATTCCAGGGCCTCGGCCACCCGCACCACGCGGCCCAGGTCGCGGGCGTAGAAATAGGCGGCGAGGCCGAAGATGGTGTTGTTGGCTAGGACGATCGCCTCGGCCTCGTCCTCGAAGCGGGTGAGGGTGGCCACGGGGCCGAAGATTTCCTCCCTGGAAATGGCCATGTCGGGCGTTACGCCGGTGACTATAGTGGGCTCGAACCATATCCCTCCAAGGGCGTGGCGATGACCGCCAACGGTGGTCTTGGCCCCCGCCGCCTCGTTCTTGCGGCTGACCGCGCCCAGCATGGCCAGATAGATGGCCCCCACCGGGCTGGTCATCATGGCGTGGAAACGCGGGTTCTGCCGCAGAATGGCCGAAAGCAGCGTCGATCCGGACCTCGGCAGGCCCGAGATGAAATGGATGCCGTGTCGCATGCCCCGCGAACTCCCGCTTTGGAAGGCTTAAACCGACCCGAACGCCAGATAAGCCCCGCGCGCCCGGACCGGTTGTTTGGCCAAGCCGATAATCGACTTGCGCGATCCACGCCATCTCATCTGTCGATAGCGCGACCGTTTGAGCGGGCCGTCGGCTTGACGTCGGCGCGTCGGTGGGTTGCAAGCTGACGCAGCCTCGAGAGGAACCGTTGAGCTTGGACGCCCCCGCCCTGCCCCTCGCCGCCGATTTCGCGCCCGCCACCCGCGCGGCTTGGCTGGCGGCGGTTGAAAAGACCCTCGGGGGCAAGTCGGTCGAGACCCTGGCCGGCCGGACGCCCGACGGGCTGGCGGTGTCGCCGCTCTACACGGCCCGCGACGCCCCGGCCCCGTCCACCGTCGCCCCCGCGCCGCGCGACGGCGAGCGGGCCTGGGACATCCGCGCGCCGATCGCCCATCCCGATCCGGCGCGGGCCAACGCCCAGATCCTGGAAAACCTGGCGGGCGGCGCGTCGTCAGTCCTGGTCGCGATCGACCCGAGCGGCGGGGCGGGTGTCGCGGTGGGCTCGGCGGAGGGTTTCGAGCGTCTGTTCGAAGGCGTGATGCTCGATCTCGCCCCGGTGGCTCTCGACGTGGGATTCCTGGGCGTCCCGTGCGCCCAGTGGCTGGCCGCCGCCGCCAAGGCTTCGCCAGCCGCGCCCCTGGCCTTCCATCTCGACCCCCTGGGCGCCCTGGCGGCGGCGGGGACGAGCCCGGGGCCGATCGAAAGCCACATCGCCGATTGCGCGAGCCTCGCCGCGCGCCTGGCCGAGACCTATCCCAAGAGCAGCCTGTTTTGCGCCTGCGGTCGGGCGGTCCACGAGGCGGGCGGGTCGCCGGCGGCGGAACTGACCTTCGCCGCGGCCTGCGCCCTCGCCTACGCCAAGGCGCTCACCGCCGCCGGCCTCACCATGAACGCGGCGTTCGAGCGGATCGTCCTTGGTCTGAGCATCGACGGCGACGCGCTCACCTCGATCGCTAAACTGCGCGCGGCGCGGATCGTCTGGGGAAAGATCGCCGGGGCCTGCGGGGCGTCGGCGCCGGCGCGGATCGAGGCGCGGTCGTCGCGGCGGATGCTGACCCGCGCCGAGGCGTGGACCAATCTGGTGCGCCTGACTTCGGCCGGTTTCGCCGGGGCGGCGGGCGGCGCCGACGCCATCGTGCTGGACACGTTCACCGACGCCCTGGGCCTGCCCACCCCTCTAGCGCGGCGCCTGGCGCGCGACACCCAGCTCATCGCCATGGAGGAGGCCCACCTCGGGGCCGTCGCCGATCCCCTGGCCGGTGCGTGGGCGGTGGAGGCGCTGACCGACGATCTGGCCCGCGCCGCCTGGTCGGCGTTCACGGCCATCGAGGCGGTGGGGGGAATCGCCGAGGCTTTGCGCGGCGGCCGGATCGCCGCGGCGGTCGATGCCGACCGCCTGGCTTTGAAGGCGAGGATCGCCGCCGGCGAGGTCAAGATCGTCGGCGTCACCGATTTCGTCGGCGTCGCGGCGAGCCCGGTCGAGATTGAGCCGGCCGCCGCGATTTCCACCCCCGCCCCCGATCCGCGCCTGCCCGGCCCCGATAGTCGCTGCCCAGCCCTGACGCCCATCCGCCTGGAAGCGCTGGCGGCATGAGCGGCTTTCCGGACTTCGCGACGATGGCGTTCGACGACGCCGCCCGACAGCCAGCGACCGCGCCCGCCGGCGGCGATCCCTGGCTCACGCCCGAGGGAATCGCGGTCAGGGGCGCCTACACGGCCGCCGACAGCGCCGATCTGGACTTCATTGCCGGCTATCCCGGCATCGCGCCGTTCGTGCGCGGACCTTATCCGACCATGTACGTGACCAATCCGTGGACAATCCGTCAGTACGCGGGCTTTTCCACTGCCGAGGACTCCAACGCCTTCTACCGGCGCAATCTGGCGGCCGGCCAGAGGGGCCTGTCGGTGGCCTTCGATCTGGCCACGCACCGGGGGTACGATTCGGACCATCCGAGGGTCAGGGGCGACGTGGGCATGGCCGGGGTGGCGATCGACTCCATCCTCGACATGCGCACCCTCTTCTCCGGCATCCCGCTGGACAGGATGAGCGTCTCGATGACCATGAACGGCGCGGTCCTGCCGGTCATGGCCCTCTACATCGTCGCCGCCGAGGAGCAGGGGGTGGCTCACGGCGCCCTGGCCGGCACCATCCAGAACGACGTGCTCAAGGAGTTCATGGTCCGCAACACCTACATCTATCCACCGGCCCCCTCGATGCGGATCGTCTCGGACATTTTCGCCTACACGGCCGCCGAAATGCCGAAATTCAACTCGATTTCGGTGAGCGGCTATCACATGCAGGAGGCCGGGGCGTCGCTGGACCTGGAGCTCGGCTACACCCTGGCCGACGGCATCGACTATGTGCGGGCCGGGGTGGCGGCCGGGCTCGCGGTGGACGCCTTCGCGCCGCGCCTGTCGTTCTTCTGGAACGCCGGCATGAACTACTTCATGGAGGTGGCCAAGCAGCGCGCCGCCCGCCTCCTGTGGGCGAAGCTGATGGCGGAACACTTCGCCCCGAAGGACCCGCGCTCCCTGGCCCTGCGCGCCCACACCCAGACCAGCGGCTGGTCCCTGGCCGCCCAGGATGTCTTCAACAACGTGGCGCGCACCGCCCTCGAAGCCATGGCGGCGATCGCCGGCCAGACCCAGAGCCTGCACACCAATTCCCTCGACGAGGCCCTGGCCCTGCCCACCGATTTCTCGGCCGCCATCGCACGCAACACCCAGCTTTTCCTGCGCGACGAGAGCGGCGCGACGCGGACGATCGACCCGTGGGGAGGAAGCTACTACGTCGAGCGCCTGACCCACGACCTGGCCGCCCGGGCGCTGGCCCACATCGCCGAGGTGGAGGCGATGGGGGGGATGGTGAACGCCATCGCCGTGGGCCTGCCCAAGCGGCGGGTGGAGGAGGCGGCGGCGCGCACCCAGGGCCGGATCGACTCGGGGCGCCAGATCCTGGTCGGGGTGAACCGCTACCTTTCCAATAGCGCCGACGACATCCCCATTCTGACGGTGGACAATTCCGCCGTTCTGGACAGCCAGCTCGAAAAGCTCCGTGTGCTGAAGGCAGAGCGCGACGGGGCGGCGGCGGAGCGGGCGCTGGGGGCCCTGGAAGCGGGGGCGCGGGGCAAGGCCAATCTGCTGGCGCTCGGTGTCGAGGCGGCCCGCGCCCACGCCACGGTGGGCGAGATGAGCCTGGCCCTGGAGCGGGCCTTCGGCCGCCACCGGGCGCGGGCCGAGGTGGTGAGCGGCGTCTATGCCGCCGAGGTCGGCCCGGCCCCGAAGGTCGCGCGCGTCCGCTCCATGGTCGCCGCCTTCGCCGAGGCCGACGGGCGGGCGCCGAGCCTGCTGGTCGCCAAGATGGGCCAGGACGGCCACGACCGCGGCCAGAAGGTGATCGCCGGCGGCTTCACCGACCTGGGCTTCGCCGTCGATGTCGGACCCCTCTTCGCCACCCCGGCGGAAACGGCCCGCGAGGCGGTGGACAAGGGCGTGCACGTGGTTGGGGCCAGTTCCCTCGCCGCCGGCCACCTGACGCTGATCCCCGAACTGCGCGCCGAACTGGAGAAACTCGGCCGGAGCGACATCATGATCGTGGTCGGCGGGGTGATACCCGCCGGCGATTTCCCGGCCTTAAAAGCCGCCGGCGCCCGCCTGATCTTCCCCCCCGGCACGGTCATCGCCGACGCGGCGGCGGCGATCCTCGATGAATTGAACCGCGATCTGGGATATGCGCAGGGGGAGGGTTGAGGGGCGTCCGCCGCTTGCCTCCTCCCCTTCATGGGGAGGGTTGATGCGAGCGTTCGCGATCAGACGGGTGGGGCTCTTCGGCGAGGGGCGTTGCGGCGGCCAAGGGCCCCACCCCGGTCGCTTCGCGACTCGTCCCTCCCCATGAAGGGGAGGGAGGTTGAGGGCTATCCCCGCCCCTCGCCCTCCTCGATCTCCACGTCGAAGGTCTCCAGAAACCGGCAGACCATCATGTAGTAGCCGATGGTGAGGGTGAGTTCTTGGAGGGCCTTGTAGCCCAGGCGTTCCTTCAGGGGCTCGAAGGTGGCGTCGGCGGCGCGGACGTTGGCGACCACATCGTCGGTGAAGGCCATGACCTCCGCTTGCGCCTCGTCGAAGGCGGCGGCGGCCGACCCTTCGCGGATGGCGGCGATCACGGCGTCGGACATCCCCAGGCGCCGGGCGATGCGCTCGTGCTGGAAAACCTCGTAGGTGGCCCCAGACAATGCGCCGACGCGCAGGATGGCGATCTCGCGCAGGATCGGATCGAGGCTGGTGAAATTGAGGATCTGGGTTCCCAGGCGGGTGAGGCCGTCGATCAGCTCGCCGGCGTGGCCCATCATCCTGAAAATGTTCAGGGGCGGCAGCTTTTCATAGGCCGCCGCCGCGCGGCCGACAGCCATCGCCGGATCGAAATAGGGGATGCGCGCCATGGCCGCGAAGCCTCCCTCGCCGTGATCGTCCCAGTTTAGCGGGTCGCGGCGAGGGGCTCCAGGGCGGGTTTAGTTCGCCTGGACGGCAAAACGCCTGGCCTGGGCGACCCAGGCGTCGCGGACGGCTCGGCCCTTGAGGCTGAGGGCTGCGTCGATGGTGGCCAGGTCGTCGGCGGTCCAGGCGGCCAGGTGCGAAAAGCAGGTCACGCCGCGCGCCGCCAGGGCGTCGGCGAGCTTGGGGCCGATGCCGACCAAGCGGGTTAGATCGTCGGGCTCGGGCGCGGGAACGGGCTCGGGGGCCGCCGCGCGTTTGACCGGGGCGGGCGCCGGCTCGGGCGACGGAAGGGGCGCGGTGATCGTGGCCGCCTGGGCGGCTTCCAGAACGGACGCGGGAAGCGCCTCGGGCGCGATCTCGGGCGCCGGCGGCGATTCGATCGCGAGGACCGGCGCGAGGATCGGCGGAGCCGGCATGGCCGGCGCCATGGCTTCGAGGTTCACCGCCTTGGTCCAGCGGGTCATCCACCACCAGGCCGCGCCGACGCTCGCTGCGGCGCCGAAGGCGAACCACAGGGGCGAGGCGAAACCCAGCGGAATGGCCATGGCCGTGCGGGCCCGCTCGCGCACGCCGTTGGTCGCCTCCTCGATTAGTGAAGTCATAGGCAATGAAGTCATGGGTCTTTACTTCCTTAACGCGGGGCCTCGCGACGGAGGCCATCCAATGAATATTGCGATGCAGCATAACACGAATCACACCCTCGCACATGCGATATTTTACGGCGGCGGCGCGGGAACATCGGCGGCGCTCGGCGCGTTGGCGTCTTCAACGTGAGAAAGATGAGCGGCCCGATGGCCAGGGACATGCCCTTCGAGGCCGCCGAGACGCACGGCCTGACCTATGTCCACGACCACGATCCCGGCATCGCCCGGGTCGGCGGGGCGGCGGGGATCAACTACGTCAATTCCAGGGGCAAGCCGGTGCGCGACGCGGCGACGCTGAAGCGCATTCACGCCTTGGTCATCCCGCCGGCGTGGACCGCAGTGTGGATCTGTCCCGATCCGGCCGGCCACATCCAGGCGGTGGGCCGCGACGCGCGCGGGCGCAAGCAATACCTCTATCACCCCCAGTGGCGGGCGTTTCGCGACGAGACCAAGTACGAGCGGGTCGAGGCCTTCGGCGCCGCCCTGCCGCGCCTGCGCGCCCGCGTCGAGGCGGATCTGCGCCGCCACGGCCTGCCGCGCGAGAAGGTGCTGGCCGCCGTGATCGCCCTCTTGGAGGTCACCCTGATCCGGGTCGGCAACGACGAATACGCCAAGGCGAACAAGAGCTTTGGCCTGACCACGATGCTCAAGCGCCACGTCAGCCTCACCGGGGCGGGGGCGGTGTTCGAATTCCGCGGCAAGAGCGGGGTCACTCACCGCACGGAATTTCACGACCGGCGGCTGGCCCGCGTCCTGCATGGCTGCGAGGGCCTGCGCGGCCAGAGGCTGTTCAAATATGTGGACGACACCGGCCAGGCGCACGCCATCGAGAGCAGCGACGTCAACGCCTATCTGCACGACGCCATGGGCGAGGCGTTCAGCGCCAAGGATTTCCGCACCTGGGCCGGGGCCGCGATGGCCGCCCGGGCGCTGGCCCTGCAGCCGGCGCCGGCGAACGCCACCGAGGCCAAGCGCGCCGTCGTCGCCTGCGTCAAGGCGGTGGCCGGCGTCCTGGGCAACACCCCCACCGTCTGCCGCGCCTGCTACATCCATCCCAAGGTGTTCGAGGCCTATGAAGTGGGCCGCCTTTCGCCTAGCCTGGCGGCGGAAGGGCGGGCGGCCGAACTGGCGCTGCTGCGGCTGTTGCGGGAGGATACGCCCGGCCCCTAGCCTCCGCCGACCTCTGACGGCTAATGTGAGAAGAACCACCGCCAGAACGAGGAGCGCGGGTCGATGCTGGGACGGAAATTGCGGTTTGGGGCGTTCATCGCGCCGTTTCATCCCAACGACGAGAACCCCACGCTCGCCATCGAACGCGACCTGGAACTGGTCCAGTGGATGGATGCCCTGGGCTATGACGAGGCGTGGATCGGCGAACACCATTCGGCCGGCATGGAGATCATCGCCAGCCCCGAGGTGTTCATCGCCGCCGCCGCCGAGCGCACCAAACACATTCGCCTGGGGACCGGCGTCTCCTCCCTGCCCTATCACCATCCCTTCATGCTGGCCGACCGGATCAACCAGCTCGATCACATGACCCGCGGCCGGGTGATGTTCGGGGTAGGGCCGGGCGCCCTTTCCTCCGACGCCTTCGCCATGGGCATCCCCGTGAATCGTCAGCGCGACCGGATGGACGAGGCCCTTGCGGTGATCGTGCGCCTGCTGCGCGGCGAGGAGGTGACCCATGAAAGCGACTGGTTCAGCTTAAGGAACGCCCGCCTGCAGATGACGCCCTTCTCGCGGCCGAGCGTCGAGATCGCGGTGGCTAGCCAGATCTCGCCCACCGGGGCGCGGGCGGCGGGCCGGCACGGCGTGGGCTTGCTGTCGCTGGGCGCCACCTCGCAGGGCGGCTTCAACGCCCTGGCCTCCAACTGGGCCATCGCCGAGGCCCTGGCGGCCGACAACGGCGTGACGATGGATCGGGCGGCCTGGCGCCTGGTCGGCCCCATGCACATCGCCGAGACCAAGGATCAAGCCATCGCCGAAGTGCGCTTCGGGCTGGAAAAATGGCTCTATTATTTCCGCGAGATCGCCAATCTGCCCATCGTTCCCGACAGCGGGGACCGTGATCCGGTGGAGGCCTTCATGGAGACCGGCATCGCGGTGATCGGCTCGCCCGACGAGGCGGCGGAGAAGATCCAGGCCCTGATCGACCAGTCGGGCGGCTTCGGCTGTTTTCTGTTCATGGCCCACAACTGGGCGCGGTTCGAGGCCACCAAACGGTCCTACGAACTTTTCGCCCGCTATGTGGCGCCGCGATTCCAGCAGCTCAACGTCAACCGCGAGGCGTCCATGGAGTGGGTGCGGGCCAACAAGGACGAATTCACCGCCCAGGCGCGGGCGGCGGTGGGGACGCGGATTCTCCAGCATGCCCAGGAAAAGGGGACGGCGGACATCAACCCCGTATTCGCCGCGATGATGGGGATCGATACGTCCAAGCCCGAGGCGGCGGAGTAGGCCCGTGCGCGCGGTGATCGCCCGAAGCGGCGCCTTGGTGGTGGACGAAATGGCCCCGCCCGAGCCGACCGCCGGTCAGGTGCTGTGCAGGACCCTGGCCTGCGGCATCTGCGGCTCGGATCTGCACGCCCTGGAGCACTATGACCGCATGATCGATCTGGCCGAGGCGATCGGCGGCGTCAGCCACATGAAGAAGGGCGCCGACACCGTGTTCGGCCACGAGTTCTGCTGCGAGGTGGTGGAGGACGGCCCGGGCGGCCCCGGACGGTTCAAGCCGGGGACGCGGGTGGTCTCCATGCCGGGGGTGGTGACGGAAAGCGGCTTCGAGACGGTGGGCTATTCCAGCCGGCTGCCGGGCGGCTTCGCCCAGTCCCTGGTGCTGACCGAGATGCTGCTGCACGAAGTCCCCAACGGCCTTTCCTCCGAACAGGCGGCGCTCACCGAGCCCCTGGCGGTGGGCGAGCATGCCGTGGCCAGGGCGGAGCCGGCGGGCGACCATGTGTTCATGGTGGTGGGTTGCGGCCCCGTCGGCTTGGCGGCGATCGCCTCGCTCAAGGCGCGCGGCCTGGGGCCGGTGATCGCCAGCGACTTTTCGCCTGAGCGACGGGCGGCGGCGGAGGCGATGGGCGCCGACCGCGTCGTCGATCCGGCGGCGGCCTCGCCGCATGCCTCGTGGGCCGATTTCGGCGTGCCGGCCACCCGCGCCGAAGCCTTCATGGCCGCGCTCCAGGGCCAGGCGACGAAGCGGGCGCTGATCTTCGAGTGCGTCGGCGCGCCCGGCATCGTCGAGGCCCTGGCCCTGGCCGCCCCGGCCGGGACGCGAATCGTGGTCGCCGGCGTGTGCATGGAGCGCGACCACATTGAGCCCCTGGTCCTGATCGGCAAGGAGATCGAACTGCGCTATGTGCTGGGCTACAGGCCCGAGGAATTCGCCGCCTCGCTGCGCCACCTCGCCGAGGGCGCGAGCCGCTACGGCCAGATCATCACCGGCGTGGTGGGCCTGGACGAAACACCGGCCGCCTTCGCCCGGCTGCGGAGCGACAAGAGCCAGATCAAGATCATGGTGGCGCCGAACGGGTGAGTTGGGACTCGACGCAGAGGCGCGTCATGGCCGATCGCGCGTAAGCCGCATCGATCTCAAAGCCGACACCCTCGCAGCCCAGCCGCTCGGCGGCGACCAGGGTCGATCCCGCCCCCAGGAAGGGGTCCAGCACCCTCGCATCCTCGACGCCATGGAGCTTGATGCACCGCTCCGGCAGCTCGACGGGGAAACCGGCGGGATGGTCGAATTTCTGCGCCTTTGAGCGGACCGTGACATAGGGAATGAACCAGACGTTCCCCGCGCATCGGCGGTCCCCGGCATGCCCCCACCGGGCGATGTTGGACTTGTCCTTGAAGGGCACGCCGACCGAGAGGCGATCGATCTCCACCGCGCCTGACTTCGTGAAATGGAAGATCGCTTCATGATTGTGGTTGAGATAGCGGCGGCTGGCGATCGGCTTGAAGTGACCCACCGTATCCTCACCGATGCTCAGGGATTTGGCCCAGACAACGTGGTTTTGGAGACGCAGGGCGTCGCGGAAGGCTTCAGCGACATCCATGGTTAACCAGGGGTCGGAATTTGTTCCCCCGACATTGAGGAAGAACGATCCGCCGGGAGTCAGGACGCGGGCGATCTCCCGGCCGATCTCTCCAAGCCAACCCAGATATTCCTTGCGCGGGCGCCGATCGTCATAGCTGCCATAGGCCACGCCGATGTTGTAGGGCGGCGAGGTGACGGCCACATCGATATACGCGTCGGGGAGCCGCTTCATGCCCATCAAGCAATCCCCGAGGACGACGGTCTGGCGTCCGACCCGCCAACGGGTCTGATCGAATGCTCTCACCCCTTCTGCTCGAACTCCGCGTCGATGACGAGTTCGATCGGCGCGTTCAGCACCGCCGGCAGCCCGTAGTCGCCAGGCTCGATCGAGGCTCGCGCCTCGACACCCATCCTCGGATGGCCGAAGCCCTTGCCCGCGCCGATCAGTTCGACCTCGAAGGTCAGGGGACGGGTCTTGCCCATTAGGGTGAATTGCCCCTCGACCTTGCCGTGGGTCGCGTCCACGCGCCGGAAGGCGGTCGAGACGAAGGTCACCTTCGGATAGGCGGCCGATTTGAGGAAACCCTGGCCGGCGATGTCCTTGGCGAAGCCCGCCACATTAGTCGCCACCGAAGCGGTCTCGACGCTGGCGGAGAGGCTGGAGCGAGCGGGCTGGGCCGGGTTCCAGACCAGGGCGCCTTCCACCTTGCCGAAGCGGAATACGCTGAAGGAATAGCCCAGGTGCGAGACGCGGGCGATGACGGCGGCGTGGTTGGGATCGAGGGCGTAGGTTCCGGCCGGCGCCCCGGCCGGGTCCTTCGAGCCGCAGAACACCCCGGGCGGCAGGCCCGGCGGACAGGCGGCAATGGCGGTGGAAGCCGTGGCCACGGCGAGCAGCCCCGCGCCGGCTGCCCATGCTGTTCTCATAGTCCCGCGTTTCATGGGTCTCATCTCCTATCCCCCTTTGAGCCTCGATACGGGTCGGTTCATAGCGCCTCAGAACCGCCGCTCCAACTCGAGCCCCACCCGGACTTGGCTCGAGGCCTCGCCGCGATCGGAGCCTACGGCGGCGAGCCAGCCGGCGTCGAGGCCAATGTCGAACGGCAAGGCGCCCAGGCGCCCTTCCCATTTCACCTGTGGGCCGACATAGGCGCCCTGGCGGCCGAGGAAGGCGCGATCGTCGCCAAGGTCACCGAACGCCTCGGCCCCCAGACGCAGTGCGCCCCAGGTCTGCCAGGTGGCGGACGCGGCGTAGCCGTAAGCGGCGAAGCCCTCGCCCGGCGGCGCGCTCAGCGGTTTTTCGACGATGAAGTTGACCAGACCCTGGAAACGCCCGGCCGTCTTGGCGAGCAGCAGCTTGGCCTCGCCCACGTCGTTTTCGCCGTTCAGCCCGCGGGTGTATTCGAGGTAAAGGCCGGCATCCACGCCCACGGTCGGAACCTGGCCCAGATAGAGCACGCCCTCGAGGCCGACGCCGGCCAGGCGGGTGGCCCCGCCGGCCGGGCGCTCGATGCTTCCCACCAGGGCCACGCTGAGCCGGTCGTTCAGCCCGTATTCCGCCTCCAGGACGGTCGTCGTCTCGCCGCCCAGAGGGCCGCCCAGTTCCTGGGCGTTGCGCGCCTCGAACTCGGCCACACCGTTGAGGATATAGGGATCGTAGACTTTTTCATCGAGCCGCGGATCGGCCCGCGCCACGCCAACGGTCGCCAAGATCAGGGCGATCGCCGCCGCGCCGGCCCAAAATCGCACCTCCCAAAATGGCACTGAGGAATCTCCCGCGAATGAGAATTGTTCGCATAAATGGCCTTGCGAGCGATTGTCAATTGCAATATCTGAGGGACACCTTCGCAACAGGAACCGTCATGCGTCTTTTCCGCGCCGCCGCCGCGTCTTTCCTTGCCGCCCTCCTCGCCGCCGGTTCCGCTCTCGCCGCGCCGGCCCCGATCGCCATGACCTTGAAGGACCACAAATTCTCGCCCGCCACCGTCACCGTGCCGGCCGGCGAAAAGATCGCGATCGAGCTGACCAACCGCGACATGGCCACCGAAGAGTTCGACAGCCACGATCTGAAGGTGGAAAAACTGGTCACGCCGGGCGGCAAGGTCACCTTTACCGTCGGGCCCCTGGCGCCGGGCGCCTACGCCTTCATGGGCGAATTTCACCCCGCCACCGCCCAGGGCCACATGATCGCCGGGGCGCGCTAGATGCTCGCCGCCCTGCTGATCGTCTTTCGCGAGGTCTTCGAGGCCGGCCTGATCGTCGGCATCGTCCTGGCGGCGACCGAAGGGATCGCCGGGCGCGGGCGCTGGATCGCGGCGGGGATTGCCGGGGGCCTCGCCGGCGCCGCCCTAGTGGCCCTGTTCGCCAGCCGCCTGTCGAACGCCCTGGCCGGGGTGGGCCAGGAGGTCTTTAACGCCGCCATCCTGATCGCCGCGGTGGCCATGCTGGCCTGGCACACCATCTGGATGAGCCGGCATGGGCGGGCCCTGGCCGGCTCGGTGGGGGCGCTGGGCCGTGAGATCGCCGGCGGCGGCAGGACCATGGGGGCCATGGCCGTGGTGGTCGCCGTGGCCATCCTGCGCGAGGGCTCGGAGGTGGTGCTGTTCCTGTTCGGCATCGCCGCGTCGGGCGGCGAGACACCTGCCGGCATGCTGATCGGCTCGGCCGGCGGCCTGGCGGCCGGCGCGGCGACCGCCTTTCTGCTCTATCGCGGCCTGCTGGCCATCCCCACCCGGCGCCTGTTCGCGGTCACCAATCCGCTGATTGCCCTGCTGGCCGCCGGCATGGCCGGCCAGGCGGCGGTGTTTCTCAACAAGGCGGGCGTCCTGCCCAACCTCGGCGACCAGATCTGGGACACCTCGCGCCTGCTCGCCGACGACACCCTGATCGGCCGCGCCCTCCATGTTCTGACCGGCTATTCGGATCGCCCCATGGGCGTACAGCTGCTCGCCTGGGGCGCGGTTCTGACGACTCTGCTGCTGGCGAGCCGGCTGGCGACCAATCGCCGCCACCCGTCGGCGGCGCCGGGTCCCGGGCGTCAGGCGGAACTCAAGCATTTAGAGCCCGATTCAGACGTTGGATCTCTCCGCTCCAACGTCATCGGGCTCTAGGCGGGCGGGGCGGTAGCGCATCAGGCCTTCCTGGGCCATGGAGGCCACCAGCCGGCCGTCGCGATTGTAGAGCTCCCCGAAATTGAGGCCGCGCGAGCCCGAGGCCGACGGGCTCTTCTGGGCGTAGAGGTGCCAGTCGTTGAAATTGGACGGTCGGTGGAACCAGACGGCGTGATCGAGGCTCGCGGTCTGCAAGCCGGGGGTCTGCCAGTTGAGGCCATGCGGGCGCATGCCGGTGGACATGAAGGACATGTCCGAGGCGTAGGCGATCACCGCCTGATTGATCGCCGGGTCGTCGCCCAGCGGCGCGAGGGCGCGCATCCAGACGTTCTGAAACGGCGGCGCCTTGCCCGGATCGTTCCAGCCGCGCGGATCGACCGCTCGTATGTCGATGGGCCGGGGACGCCCGCCCCAGCCCGGTTCTGAGCGTAGGGTCTCGGGGGCGGCCGCGTCCGGCATGGGATCCTGATGCTCCAGACCTTCCTCGGGAATCTGGAAGGAGGCGGCGAGATTGAAAATCTGCTGGCCGTGCTGAATCGCCGTCACCCGCCGGGTGGTGAAGCTCTTGCCGTCGCGCGCCCGATCGACCTCGAAGAGGATCGGGACCGCCGGATCGCCGGGGCGGATGAAATAGCAGTGCAGGGAATGGCAGAGGCGCCCCTCGACGGTCCGATAGGCCGCCAGCAGGGCCTGGCCGATCACCAGGCCGCCGAAAATACGCGGGCCCTGGCCGGCGGGCGCCCGCCCGCGAAACAGGTTCACCTCGATGCGCTCCAGCGCCAGGGTGTTGATCAGGTTTTCAACCTCGGCCATGGGCGCCCCTCCCGCGAAAAGGTTTCGCGGCTTAGCCTCTGGCGCCAATATGGACAAGGCGAGGGAGTTCCGGGAGCCGAAAGTCGATGCCGCCGGGTTGGATCTTACCATCCCCCTGTTGGAGTCTCGGCGCCGACCGGCGCGCCTCGGACTTGAGCATAGACGGCGTCGAACATTTGGAGGGTGGGCAGGTCCGCAACACCGTCGGCAACGACCGGCGTTCCCAGATAAAGCACCTCGCCACGCGCGGCGGTGAACCTGGGCCAATGAGGAAGCGATGGCCCGTTGGGATCGCCTGTTGCGGCGAAGTTAGTCCAATAGGTGGACACGGTCTCGGCCAAGAGGCGATCCGCCTTTGTCCAGACCCACGGCGCCTGATCGAGATGGTCAAACACATACCAAAGCTCGGCGAAGTGACTCGCGCCCCAGCCGGCGTAGAACCCTGCGGGAAAGGGTGGCTTTTGGATGAAGTGATAATAGAAAACCGGCTGGCGTCCCGTGGCGGCCTGCAGCCTGGCCCACGCCCACATGTCCCAACCGAAGCGCAGGTCGCGCTCGAAAGCGAGCCGAGCCGTCTTGGCGTCCGCGTCGGTGTCGTGCGGATAGGCGTCGAGCAAGGGTGTTGGTAACGCTCCCCAGGCCTTCTCGATATCCCTGGCGAAGGTCGATTTCTTCACGGCCGAAACATCGACGAGCGAGCGCGCCTCCTCTTCATTCGAGCCTATGAGGATCGGCACATCGTTCTGTCGGCCTTGGGCGAACACGTCGTACGGCGCGCGCGGCAAGACATATCCATCCAGGACGGGATGAGAGATGGCCGAGGCCTCGCCTTGCAGGAGGCGAGCGGCGGGCAGGCGGCGGAGATCGGCAAGCGAGTTGGCGCCGAGCGATGACGCATACGCCGCGCCCTGCCGTTCCGCGCCGGCCAGTCGCCAAGTCGGCGCGAGCTGGGTTGGCTCGAAGACGCCGCCGCTTTCCCCGATGGCGCGCTGGAACAAGCCCCTGCCCAGGGGTGAAGCCATGAGGCCGCTAACCGACATAGCGCCCGCCGACTGGCCGAAAATGGTTACCCGCTCAGAATCGCCGCCGAACGCGGCGATGTTGCGCTTCACCCACCTCAGCGCGGCAATCTGGTCCAGCAAGCCATAGTCGCCAGAGGTTTTTTGGGGCGATTCCCGCGTAAGGTCCGGCAGCGCAAGAAAGCCGAAAGGCCCGACTCGATATCCAAAGGTGACGACGACAACGCCTTTGTGTGCGAGCTTGTCGCCCCAATAGAGCGGCATCGACGCCGAGCCGTTGGAGAAGCCGCCCCCATAGATGAAAACCATTACTGGAAGGTGGGCGGCGGCGGATTTCGCCGGCGTCCAGATATTGAGGTAAAGGCAGTCCTCGCTGACCTTGGGCAGCGCCTCTCCGGGCATCGACACACCTGTCTGCATGCAGGCTGGTGCAAAGGCGTCAGCCTTGGCCACCCCGATCCATGGTTTGACCGGCCGCGGAGGCCGCCACCTCAAAGGCCCGACTGGCGCCTCGGCGAACGGAACGCCTTTGTAGATGATAAGGCTACCACTCCTGACCCCTTCAACTTGACCGCCGTCAATCCGAGCGGCCGCCACCACACTGGCCAGCGGCGTCGAGCACGTTGCGACCAGAATCGCGATCAAAACGAGGTATCGCACCTTCACCTCACGAACACGGGACTCATGCGCCGCCCGGCTGGCCCGTCCCCATGCTGCGCCGCACCCCGGGACCGCGAAAGGCGAGCGAGGCGCGGCTGGTCACGAAAACGCGTCGGGTCGTCACAAACCATCGGGCGCGAAAAGGGACCAGGCAGACTCGAGCATCTGCCATTGATCCGCTCTGGACGCTATTGCCCGCGCGCGGCACAATCACCGCAAGATGCAGACCCCATTCCAAACCGCCAGCGGTCGGACACGATTCCTCGCCCCTCCCATCGGGGTCGCGTCGCTGAGCCAAGCGGGATTGGGTTGCCTTTACTGGCTGGCCTTTCTGCTCACGCTCGAGCCTGGAAATGTCTTGGACGCGGTGTCCGCCGGGGTGCCGCCGAACTGGGGTCGCGAGGCGCTGCGTATAGGTGGCGGCGCCTTTCTTGGCGGGATGACCACGCCGCTGCTCGTCGATCTCTGCCAGCGTTTCCCGGTCAAGGGCGCGACGCGTTTGCGAAATGCGGCGGTACACCTAGCGAACAGCGCGGCCACGGCGACGGCTTTGATCATCGTCGCCCATTTTCTCGCTCTCTGGCTGCTCGACGGTCGAACATCGCTATCGGTCGTGACGTTGGGGGCTGAGTTGGAGTCGAATGAACTCCTGTTGATCTTTTCCATCCTCGCCCTGACGGGCCTCATTCACGCTGGCCGGATTCTTGGGCAGACGGGCGCGGGCCGCCGATCCTCTCAGGTCGAGGATTTCAAGAGAGGAGCGGAACTCGGAGCGCGCCCCTTCGCGTTGCCCTCCGAGCCGACATTGGGACCCACAGCCGACCATCTTACGAAAATCGAGGTCAAAAGCCGAGGTCGGATCAGTTGGCTTGACGTCGAAGACGTGGATTGGATTGAGACGCAGGGCAATTATCTCGCTCTTCACGCCGGTTCGGCGACTTTTCTGATCCGGGACACCCTCATCGGGATATCGACAAGGCTGAACCCTGACCGGTTCGCGCGGGTTCACCGCACGTCCATCGTGGCGCTCGATCGTATCGTCGAGGTCAGGGCGGCGGCCAACGGCGACGCATTCGTTCGACTTCGCGACGCCAGGGAGGTGCGAGTCAGCCGGCTTTTTCGTGAGGATCTGAAAAGGGCGCTGGACGGTCAGGCTCCGAAGTTCGCCCAGCGCCAGTAGCCTGGCGCGCCGTGCCTGTTCGTTCCAGCCTTGTTCGAGCCGATCTTTTCCAGAGTGCTTCAAGAAACCCAATCGAGGCTCCGCGCCACCGCCTTCTTCCACCGGGCGTAGCCGCGCTCGCGCGCCTCGCCGGTCATGGCCGGCCGCCAGGCGCCGCCCTGCTTCCAGTGGCCGCGCAGGGTATCCTGATCGGGCCAGAAGCCCACCGCCAGGCCGGCGGCGTAGGCGGCGCCCAGGCAGGTGGTCTCGGCGACGGCCGGGCGAACGACGGGCGTGTCCAGTACATCGGCCTGGAACTGCATCAGGAGGGTGTTGGCGGTCATGCCGCCATCCGCCTTGAGCAGCTTCAGGGCCTGGCCCGAATCGGCGATCATGGCATCGACCACCTCGCGGGTCTGCCAGGCGACCGCTTCGAGGGCAGCTCGGGCGATGTGCGCCTTGGTGACATAGGCGGTCAGGCCGACGATCGCCCCGCGCGCGTCGGCCCGCCAGTGGGGGGCGAAGAGGCCGGAAAAGGCGGGGACGAAAGAACAGCCGCCACTATCCTCCACCGTCGCCGCCAGGGTCTCGATCTCGCCGGCGTCGGCTATCAGGCCCAGGTTGTCGCGCAGCCATTGGACCACCGCGCCGGCCACGGCGATCGAGCCTTCCAGGGCGTAGGCCGGCGGCGCCGTCCCGATCTTGTAGCCGACCGTGGTCAACAGGCCGTGGTTCGAGGCGACGGCCCGCTCGCCGGTGTTGACCAGGAGGAAGGCCCCGGTGCCGTAGGTGCACTTGCCTTCGCCGGGGGAAAAACAGGTCTGGCCGAACAGGGCCGCCTGCTGATCGCCCAGGGCGGCGGCGACGGGGACGCCCTCCAGAATCCCGCGCGCCGTTCCATAGATCTCCGCCGACGAGGCGATCGCCGGCAGCATGGCGCGGGGAAGGCCGATGGCGGCCAGCATGCTGTCGTCCCAATCGAGGGTGGCAAGGTTCATCAGCAGGGTGCGGGAGGCGTTGGTGACGTCGGTCAAGTGGCGGCCGGTGAGTTTCCAGATCAGCCAGCTATCCATGGTCCCGAAAAACAGTGCGCCGCGCTCCGCCGCCGCCCGCGCGCCATCCACATGGTCGAGAAGCCAACGGATCTTCGGTCCGGAAAAGTAGGTTGCCAAGGGCAAGCCGGTGAGGGCGCGGAACCGGTGCTGCCCTTCCCTCCCGCCCAACTCTTGGACAAGGGCGGCGGTGCGGGTGTCCTGCCAGACGATGGCGTTCGCGATCGGCCGGCCGCTCGTCTTGTCCCAGATGAGGGTCGTCTCGCGCTGATTGGTGATTCCCACGGCCGCCAGATCGGACGGGGCGATCCCAAGCTTGGCCATGGCCTGAGCCACCACCGTCTCGACATTAGCCCAGATCTCCAGCGCGTCATGTTCCACCCAGCCGGGTCGCGGATAGATCTGGCGATGCGCCTTCTGGGCCGAGGCGACGACAGCGCCGGCGGCATCGAAGATCATGCACCGCGAGGATGTCGTCCCCTGGTCGATGGCGGCGATATAGCGGGCGGTCATGGGATGGGTCCTTGTCGCCAAAGCAGGTTGGAACAGGTCCACTCAAATTGCTACGGCCGCACGCGTGCGCTTTCCGCTTTCCCTCTATCCGCGCTAAACGCCACCCCATGATCCGCCAGCGCCGCACCCGCATCGTCGCCACCTTGGGGCCCGCCAGCCGGGCGCCAGCCATGGTGGCGGAGCTGGCGCGGATCGGGGTGGACGTGTTCCGCCTCAACTTCAGCCACGGCGCGCATGCCGATCACGCCGCCGCCCTGAAGGCGGTGCGGGCGGCCGAGGCGGCGGTGGAACGCCCCCTGGCCGTGCTGGGCGACCTGCAGGGGCCGAAGTTCCGCCTGGGCCGGTTCGAGGGCGGCTCCATCGCTATCGCGCCCGGCCAAAGGCTCCGGCTCGATCTGGATCCGACCCCCGGCGACCGGCGGCGCGTTCAGCTTCCCCATCCCGAGATGTTCAAGGTGTTCAGGCCCGGCGTCGAGGTGGTGCTGGACGACGGCAAGGTGCGCCTGGCGGTCCGCGCCGCCGGCAAGGATTTCGCCGATGTCGAGGTGGTGAGCGGCGAGGCGCTCTCCGACCACAAGGGGATCGCCGTCCCCGGCGCGACCATTCCGGTGCCGGCGATGACCGCCAAGGACCGCGCCGATCTCGACTTCGCCCTTCGGATCGGCGTCGATTGGATCGCCCTGTCGTTCGTGCAGCACGCCGCCGACATGGCCGATCTGCGCCAATTGGTGGATGGGCGGGCCTCGATCCTGGCCAAGATCGAAAAGCCGGCCGCCCTGACCGATCTGGAGGCGATCCTCGACGTCAGCGACGGCCTGATGGTGGCGCGCGGCGACCTGGGCGTCGAACTGGCCCCCGAGGACGTGCCGGTGGCCCAAAAGACCATCGTGCGGGCGGCCAGGCGGCGCGGCGCGCCGGTGATCGTCGCCACCCAGATGCTCGATTCCATGACCGTCAACGCCTCGCCGACCCGCGCCGAGGCCTC
>JBBRPN010000014.1:0-46322 GCA_038227925.1 Caulobacterales bacterium
CGCGAGCGGGGCATCACCATTCTGGCCAAGGCGACCTCGGTCCTGTGGCATGGGGCGGCGGGCGAGACGCGGATCAACCTCAGCGACACCCCCGGCCACGCCGACTTCGGCGGCGAGGTGGAGCGGATCCTCGGCATGGTGGACGGCTGCCTGCTGCTGGTGGACGCCGAGGAAGGGGTGATGCCGCAGACCAAGTTCGTGCTCGGCAAAGCGCTGAAACTGGGCCTCAAACCCATCGTGGTGCTCAACAAGGTCGACCGGCCGCACGCCGATCCGGAAAAGGTGCTGAACGAAGCCTTCGACCTCTTCGCCGCCATCGGGGCGACCGACGACCAGCTCGACTTCCCCCACCTCTACGCCAGCGGCAAGCAGGGCTGGGCGGTGACCGACCTGGCCGATGCGCGGGCCGGCCTCGCGCCCCTGTTCGACAAGATCGTCGAGCATGTGCCGGCCCCGGCCGCCGAAGCCCGCGCCGGCGATCCAGCCCAGCTTCTGGCCGTGCTGATCGAGGCCGACCCGTTCCTGGGGCGCCTGCTCACCGGCCGGGTGGAGTCGGGGAGGCTCGTTCCCGGCATGCCGATCCGCGCTCTGGCCCGCGACGGGAGCGAGGTGGAGCGGGGGCGGATCACCAAGATCCTGGCCTTCCGCGGCCTCAAGCGCCAGCCCATCGACGAAGCCCTGGCCGGCGACATCGTGGCCGTGGCCGGCCTGGCCCGCGCCACCGTGGCCGACACCATCGGGGCGCTCGACGCCGCCGGCGCCCTGCCGGCCCAGCCCATCGACCCGCCGACCATCGCCATCACCGTCTCGGTCAACGACAGTCCCCTGGCCGGGCGCGAGGGCGACAAGGTGCAGAGCCGAGTGATCCGCGAGCGCCTGCTGCGCGAGGCCGAGGCCAACGTCGCGGTCAAGGTCGCCGAGACCAGCGAAAAGGACGCCTTCGAGGTCTCCGGGCGGGGCGAACTGCAACTGGGCGTGCTCATCGAGAGCATGCGCCGCGAGGGCTTCGAGGTCTCCATCAGCCGGCCCCGGGTGGTCTATCAGACCGATCCGGAGACAGGGGCGCGGCTGGAGCCGATCGAGGACGTGGTCATCGACGTGGACGAGGATTTCAGCGGCATCGTCATCGAGAAGCTCTCGGCGCGCAAAGCCGAACTCAGCGACATGGGCCCGTCGGGAACCGGCAAGACGCGGCTGGCCTTCCAGGCCCCGTCGCGCGCCCTGATCGGCTATCAGGGTGAGTTCCTCACCGACACCCGCGGCTCCGGCGTTCTCAACCGGGTGTTCTCGCACTACGAGCCCTACAAGGGGGCGATCGACGGGCGCCGGCGCGGGACCCTGATCTCCAACTCCGACGGCGAAACCGCCGCCTTCGCCCTGTGGAACCTGGAGGACCGGGGGACCATGTTCGTGGGGGCTGGGGAGAAGACCTATCAGGGCATGATCATCGGCGAGAACGCCAAGCCCGACGACCTGGACGTGAACCCGATGAAGGCCAAGCAGCTCACCAATGTGCGCGCCTCCGGCAAGGACGAAGCCATCCGCCTCACCCCGCCGCGCCGCCTCACCCTCGAACAGGCGATCGCCTATATCGACAACGACGAACTGGTGGAGGTCACCCCCAAGTCCATCCGCCTGCGCAAACAGGTGCTGAACCCGACGTTCCGCAAGCGGCGGGTGAAGGAAGACGCCTGACGGCGCGGACCATGCCCAACCCGATCTACGCCGCCCTGCCGACCACCATATTCGAGGTGATGAGCGGCCTGGCGCGCGAGCACGGGGCGATCAACCTGGGCCAAGGCTTTCCCGACGAGCCGGGTCCGGAGCCGATCCGCCGCCACGCCGCCGAGGCGGTGCTGAACGGCTACAACCAATATCCGCCCATGGCGGGCCTGCCGGAACTGCGCGAGGCGGTGGCGTGCCACTACGGCCGTTTCCAGGGCCTGGACCTGGACTGGAAATCCGAGGTCACGGTGACGTCCGGGGCGACCGAGGCCCTGGCCTGCGCCTTCCTCGCCCTGATCGAGCCGGGCGACGAGGTGGTGCTGTTCCAGCCGCTCTACGACGCCTATCTGCCGATGGTGCGGCGGGCCGGCGGCGTGGCGCGGCTGGTTAGCCTCCAGCCGCCCCACTGGCGTTTCGACCGCGCCATGCTGGACGCCGCGTTCAGCGACAAGACCCGCCTGGTGGTTCTGAACAACCCCCTCAATCCCACCGCCAGCGTCTGCCCGGAGGCCGATCTGGCCCTGCTGGCCGAATTCTGCGTACGCTTCGACGCCGTCGCCGTCTGCGACGAGGTCTGGGAGCAGGTGATATTCGAGCCGGCCCGCAACCTGCCGCTGATGGCCTTTGCCGGCATGCGCGAGCGATGCGTCAAGATCGGCTCGGCCGGCAAGATGTTCGCCCTCACCGGCTGGAAGGTGGGGTTCCTGATGGCCGCCCCGCCGCTGACACAGGTCCTGGCCAAGGCCCACCAGTTCCTCACCTTCACCACCCCGCCCAATCTGCAGGCGGCGGTAGCCTGGGGCTTGGGGAACAGCGACGACTGGTTTGAGACGATGCCCCGCGATCTGGCCCGCTCCCGCGACCGGCTGGCGCACTCCCTGCGCCGAGAGGGTTTTGCTGTGCTCGAAAGCGCGGGAACCTATTTCCTCAACGTCGATCTGGCCGCCTCGGGGGTGGACGAAGGTGACCGGGATTTCTGCCTGCGGGCGGTGAAGGAGGCCGGCGTGGCGGCCATCCCGGTGTCGGCCTTCTATGAGACCGATCCGGTAACCACCATCGTCCGCCTGTGTTTCGCCAAGCGCGACGAGACGCTGGACGAAGGCGCGCGGCGGCTGGCCAGGGCGCGGGAGATGGCAAGGGCCCCCTAGCTCGTCGCCCCGCCATCGACCACGATGGTCTGGCCGGTCATCCAGGCGCCGGCGCGGGAGGCCAGGAAGACCGCCGCTCCGGCGATGTCGTCGGGCTCGCCCAGGCGACGCAGGGGCGTGGCGGCGCTGGAGCGGGTTTCGGCCTCCGGCGTATCCCACAGGGCTCTGGCGAAGTCGGTCTTCACCAGGCCCGGCGCGATGCAGTTGACCCGGATATTGTTGGGCGACAGCTCCTGGGCGAGGTTGCGGGCCAGTTGCATGTCGGCGGCCTTGGAGATGGCGTAGGCGCCCAGAACGCTGTTGCCGCGCAGGCCGCCGATCGAGGAGACGATGACGATGGCCCCGTCCCGCCGCGCCGCCATCTCCGGGGCGACCATGTGGATCAGCCAGTGGTTGGAGACAATGTTGTTGTCGAGAATCTTGCGGAAGGCCTCGTCGGTGATGCCCGACATCGGGCCGAAATAGGGGTTCGAAGCGGCGTTGCAGACCAGGATGTCGATCTTGCCGAACGCGGCGCGGGTCTCGTCCACCAGCCTCTGAAGATCGTCCTTGGACGAGATATTGGCTGGAACGGCGATGGCGGCGCCGGGGTGTTCGGCGTTGATCGTGGCGGCGACCTCGTCGCAGGGGCCGGCCTTGCGCGAGGAAATCGCCACCTTGGCGCCGTGCTGCGCCAGCCGCTCGGCGATCGCCCTGCCGATGCCCTTGGTCGAGCCGGTGACAACGGCGACCTTGCCGATCAGATCGAACAAATTCATGGACGGGTTCCCGTGAAACAGGCGTTTGACTCTCCCGCCACCTTCGGGCGAGGCGCCGGCTGGGTCAAGGCGGATGGGGCGCCATTGCGAAGCGCCGCGGCGATCCGCACAATGGATCATGGCCTTCGGTCGCGGCTTTCTCACCGACATCTGGTATTTCGTCGCCCCGTCATCGGCGGTGAAGCCCGGACGGCTCACGCGCCAGGAGATGCTCGGCGAGCCGGTCCTGCTGGGGCGCACCGTGGCCGGCGCGGTGTTCGCCCTGCGCGACATCTGTCCCCACCGCGCCGCGCCGCTGTCGGCCGGGCGCCTGACCCGGGAGGCGGATGGGCGCGAAAGCGTGGAGTGTCCCTACCATGGCTGGCGGTTCGGGGCCGATGGCGGGTGCGTGGCCATTCCATCCCTGGTCGATGGCCAGGATTTCGATGTCTCTCGCATCGCGGTTCGTCGCTATCCTGTCGCCGAGAGTCAGGGGATGGTGTTCGTCTGGATGGCCGCCGATCCGCGCGCCGGGGTCGGACCCGACGGGCCGCCGCCGACCTTTCCCGGCGTCGTGGGCGCCGCCCCCAGGTTCATCGACCGGATGGTGTTCGAAGCCCACATCGATCACGCGGTGGTGGGGTTGATGGACCCCGCCCACGGGCCGTTCGTTCACCGGCAATGGTGGTGGCGCACGGCCGCCTCGCGACACGAAAAGGCCAAGCGGTTCGAACCGGCGCCGGCGGGGTTTCGCATGGTCCGCCATCCGCCGTCGAAAAACTCGCGCGCCTACGCCCTGCTCGGCGGCGCGCCGACGACCGAGATAGGCTTTCGCCTGCCGGGCCTGCGCTGGGAACATGTCACGGCGGGCCGCCGCCAGCTGCTGGCCCTGACCTGTCTTACCCCGCTGACCGAGAGACGGACCGCCATCACCCAGATTGTGTGGTCGGACCATCCGATCTTCAGCCTCGCCGGCCCGCTCATCCGCGCCGCCGCGCGCCGGTTCCTGCGGCAGGACGGCGACATGGTGAACCTGCAGAACCAGGGGTTGAAATACGACCCGAGCCTGTTGTGGATCGATGACGCCGACCGGCAGGCCAAGTGGTATCAGGCGCTGAAGGGCGAATGGGCGGCCAGCCGGCGCGACGGCCGCTCCTTCGAAAACCCGGTGAAGGCGGCGACCTTGCGATGGACCAGTTGAAGGCGGCGGCGATGGTTGTTCGATGGACGGCGACCGGATTGCTGGCGGCCCTGCTCCTGGCGAGCTGCGCCCGGCCGGCCGGCTCGGCGGGCGGCGGCCTGCCGAGCGGCGCCCTCGACCAGGCCATCGGCGTGGCCATCGGCGATCCCACCACCTGTGTCGTGATCGCCGATCGCGCCAGCCGCAAGATCGTCTATCGTTACGGCGAGCGCTTCAACTGCGTGCGTGGCCTGCCGGCCTGCGACCGGCCGGGGGTGATGTCGGCCGAGAACGCGCTGGCGCTGGCCGATACGGCGGACGGGCGGGGAGCCAGTTGCCCCTCCAGCGCCGATGGGACGCGCCGGGTCGGCTGGGCGGAAGCGCGGATCGCCGGCGCCAAGCGCGACCTGATCTATTCGGCGGTGATGGAAGGCGAGCGCGCCTTGCCCGGCCAGGAAATGATGGCCCGCCTGGCCGGGGCTTTCGCCAACGCGGGACTCTGAGGGCCTATTTCGCCAACTCGAATACGCCGGTGATATCGATGCGCACGTTCAACTCGCCGGCCTCCACCGGCGTGGGCGGGCCCGCTTCGGACCGCATGGCCATCATCGCCATGGGCCTGGGCGGTGAAGGCGCATAGCCTCCGCCTTCGCTGAGATTCACCAGCCGCACGATGTGATAGCCCACTGCCTGGGCGTAGAGGGAGGCCTTGTCCTCCAACGCCTTCACCGCCGCGATCCGCGCCGTGTTTTCGGCCGACACCGGATTGGCGAGGCCAAAGGCGATGCTGCTGATGGTGTTGGCGCCCGCGCCGACCACGGCGTCGGCCGCCGCGCCCAGGCGCGTCAGGTCCCTCACCGTGACGGTGAGCTGATTGGCCGCCTGGTAGCCGGTGAGCCTGGCGGGGCGGTTCTGCTCATAGGAGTATTGCGGCGAGAGGGAGAGGTTGGAGGTCTGCAGATCGCGCCCCTCGATCCCGGCGCTCTTTAAGGCCGCGACCACCCGCGCCATCCGCTCGGCGTTGGCGCGCATGGCCGCCGCCGCCGTGGGGGCGGTGGTCTCCACGCCTAGATCGATCGTCGCCATGTCCGGCGCGATCTTCGCCTCTCCATAGGCCGACAGGCTGAGGGTGGTGGCGGCGAAAGCCGGATCGCCGGAGGGCGGCGTCTGAGCCGAGACAGCCAGCGGGGCCGAGGCCAGGATGAGGCCGGCGAGGGTGGCCGCGGCGAGCGGGCTCTTCATGCGGGAATCTCCTTCGATCTCGTCCTACCACCCATGGTTGGCGAAGCGAACCTAAACGGATGCTTTAAGCCGCGCCCGCGCCGTGATAACCGCTGGCGCCCGCTCACCCCATGGGGGCGTCCGGGGGCCCGTAGCTCAACTGGTTAGAGCCGGCCGCTCATAACGGTCTGGTTGCAGGTTCGAGTCCTGCCGGGCCTACCAGCCGCGGCCTTCGTCGGTCGCCGCGGACGATCGCTGGGGGTCCGACAGGTCAAGAGGCCTGACGATTCAACATGGGGCGGAAAACCGAGTAGTCTTGCATTTTGAATGTCTCGCGACGGTTTGAAAACGAAGGCGCGCCCGATGAACCACACATCGTGTTTCCGGATTCCGACCGTCGGCGACGCCGCGTCGGGATGACGCGGCGGCTGCGGATATTCCTGTCTTCGCCCGGCGACCTGGCGTCCGCCCGGGAAATCGCCGCTCATACGATCGAGAAACTGGCCCAGGACTACGCCCGGCACTTCCAGACGATCGAGCCCTATATCTGGCAACACGAGGCCATGCTGGCCTCGAAACATTTCCAGGACTCCATCGAACCACCCAGCGCCTTCGATATCGTGGTGTTGATACTGTGGTCGCGCTTGGGATCGCCGCTGCCGGAACGAACGATGGTGCGCGAATACCGCGGCATCGACGGGCGGACGCCCGTCACCGGCACGGAGTGGGAGTACGAGGAGGCGCTGGCGGCGGCGCGGACCGGCGGAACGCCGGACATTCTGGTTTTCCGCAGCCTCAAGCCCGCCGCCATCGACACGCGAGATCCGGGCCTTCGCGACGAACAGGTCCGGCAGCTCGAAGCCCTCGACCGGTTCTGGGCCCGCCATTTCGCCGACCAGGGGACGTACCTGGGCGCTTACACCCGTTTCGCCAGCGACGAGGAATTCGCCGCGGCCCTGGACGGTCAGCTACGCAAGCTGATCGACAAGCGTCTCACCCTCGGCGCGCCACCCGGCGACACGGCCGCGCGCGTCTGGGCCCAGGCGCCGTTCCGCGGCCTCGAGGCCTATGAGTTCGAGCACGCCCCGATCTTCTTTGGCCAGGACGATGCGGTGAGCCGGGCCATGCTGCAGCTCACCGAGGGCGCTCAGGCCGGTTCGCCATTTCTCCTGGTGCTGGGCGCCAGCGGATCGGGGAAATCCTCCTTGATCAAGGCGGGGATCGTGCCGAAGCTTTTCGTTCCCCGTCGCGTCACGGGCGCGGCCTTCCTGCGCCGGGCGATCTTCCGGCCGAGCGACGCGAGCGACGGGGAAGACCTTTTCGACGCGCTGGCGCGGCGGCTAACGACCAGTATCGGCGAGTTCGAGGGGCTGGCGGAACTCATCTCGCCGGAGGTCACCGTAGCCGATCTCGCGGCCCATCTACGCGGGGGCGGCGCCGAGCCCACAATGCCGTTTCGCATCGCACTCGCCGGGCTCGCGACCGCAGCGCGCGAAAAGGGCCGGATGCTGACCTATGAGAGCGCCCGGCTGGTCCTCGTCGTGGACCAGTTGGAGGAGCTGTTCACCACCGAGCGGATTTCCGCCGACGAGCGGCGGCGCTTCATCGGCCTGCTGGCGGGGCTCGCGCGCTCGGGCCTAGTGTGGGTCGTCGCCACCATGCGCAAGGACTTCTGGCACCTGGCCGACGAGACGCCGGAACTCTCGCGCCTGGCGGAGGGCCCTGGCCGGCTGGAGCTCCTGCCGCCTACCCCGGCCCAGCTCAGCCTGATGATCCGCCGGCCGGCCGAGGCCGCCGGCGTGGCCTTCGAGGTTCACCCCTCGACTGGGATCCCACTCAACGAAGTGATCGCCGAGGAAGTGGCGCGCGAGCCTGGGGCCCTGCCGCTGCTCTCCTATCTTCTCGATCAACTCTATCGCGGCGATGTGCTGGAAGGCCAGGGCTCCACCCTGACATTCGCGACCTATGAAAGACTGGGCCGATTGGAGGGCGCGATCGCCACCAAGGCCGACGCCGTGCTGGAGCGCTGCGCGGCCGAGGACCGCCAGGCGCTGGGATCGGTGCTGTACTCACTTGTGCAGATGAGCGCCTCGAACGGCGATATCGAGCGGGCGGTTTCCCGTCGCGTGCCGCTCTTGGTTTTCCCCGAAGGCACGCCGCAACGGCGACTTGTCGAGGCGCTGCTGGACCCTGACGCACGACTGCTGGTCAGCGATTCCGAGACGGAAGGAAACCCGACTGTCCGCGTCGCGCATGAGGCTCTCATAGTCCGATGGGCCAAGGCTCGCGACTTCGTGCGGGCCAATGCCGAAGCGCTCAAGGTCCGCCGCCGGATCGAGGAGCGGTATGCCCTATGGCGTGGGCTCAGGGACGCCAGCGAGGACGAGAAGACCAATAGTGGGAACGACGCGCCGCCCTGGCGCGCGAGGCTCGCGGCCTGGCGCTCGCCTTTCGGCCACGAAAAAGGCCTTCTTTCCGAGATCGACCTGGCGGACGGACAGCGTCTGTTGCGGGAACATCGGTCGGAGACCGAGCCCCACCTTGTCGATTTCATCGAGCGGTCCGCGGCCGATGAGAAGCGCATTCGCAACCGCTCGTTTCGCGCCCTGGCCATCGTCGCCGGCGTCGTGGCCCTGCTCGCCATAATCGCTTCCGGCGCCGCCTTGACCGCCAGGTTCCAGGCGCGGCAGACGCTGCGGGCCCAATCGCGGCTGCTGACCGAGGCGGCCGCCGAGCGCCTCAAGGACGGCGATGTCTCGGGGGCGCAGGCGATCGTTCTGGAAGTCCTCACTGATCGCCTGTTCGGCCCGGCCCGGGCCTCGTCCGCGATGAGCGTGCTTCAGGAAGCGCGCGCCGCTGATTTCGCCCTGGCCGTCCTGACCGGCCATGGCGATGCGGTCTCCTCCGCCGCGTTTTCCCCCGATGGGCGGCGCGTCGTCACCGCGTCCGCCGACAGGACCGCGCGCATCTGGGACGCCGCCACCGGCGTGCAACTGGGCGTGCTTTCCGATCATGGCGGCGCCGTCACCTCCGCGGCCTTCTCCCCCGATGGACGTCGTATCGTCACCGCGTCCGCCGACAGCACCGCGCGCATATGGGACGCCGCCACCGGCGCCCAGCTCGCCGTGCTCGCCGGCCATGGCGACGAGGTCAACACCGCCGCCTTCTCGCCCGATGGGCGGCGCATCGTGACCGCGTCCGCAGACAAAACCGCGCGCATCTGGGACGCCGCCACCGGCGTCCAGCTCGCCGTGCTCGCCGGCCACGGCGATGTCGTCAACGCCGCCGCATATTCGCCCGATGGACGGCGCATCGTCACCGCGTCCGACGACAAGACCGCGCGCATCTGGGACGTGGTCACAGGCGCCCAGATCGCCCTGCTCGCCGGCCACGGCGGCGCCCTGAACGCCGCCGCTTTCTCGCCCGATGGGCGGCGCGTTGTCACCGCCTCCAACGACGGGACCGCGCGCGTCTGGGACGCCGCCACCGGCGCCCAGCTCGTCGTGCTGACCGGCCACGGCCGGGTGGTCAAATCCGCCGCGTTCTCGCCGGACGGGGCGCGCATCGTCACCGCCTCCGACGACAAGACCGCCCGCTTGTGGGACGCCGCCACCGGGGCCCAGATCGCCATGCTCTCCGGCCATGGCGGCGACGTCCAATCCGCCGCCTTCTCGCCCGATGGGCGGCGCATCGTCACCGCCTCCAGCGACAGGACCGCGCGCCTGTGGGACGCCGACGTGGGCGGGCAAATCATGACGCTCGCTGGCCACGGCGACGCGGTCTTCTCCGCCGTCTGCTCGCCAGACGGGCGGCGGATTCTCACCGCATCCTTCGACGGAACGGCGCGCCTATGGGACGCCGCCACCGGGGCCCAGCTCGCCGTGCTCGCCGGCCACGGCGCCCCTCTCTACGCCGCCGCCTTCTCGCCCGATGGGCGGCGGATCGTCACCGCCTCGGTGGACAGGATCGCGCGCGTCTGGAACGCCGCCTCGGGCGCGCAGCTTGTCGCGCTCATCGGCCACGGTCATGAGGTTTTCTCCGCCGCCTTCTCGCCCGATGGGCGGCGCATCGTCACCGCGTCCGACGACAAGACCGCGCGTATCTGGGATGCCGCCTCCGGCGCGCAACTCGCCGTGCTGGCCAGCCATGACGCCGCCGTTTTTTCCGCCGCCTTCTCACCCCATGGGCGGCGCATCGTCACAGCGTCCGAAGAAAAGACCGCCCGTATCTGGGATGCCGCCACCGGCGCGCAGCTCGCCGTGCTCGCCGGCCATGACGCCGCCGTCGAGTCCGTCGCCTACTCGCCCGATGGGCGGCGTATCGTCACCGCGTCCAACGACAGGACCGCCCGCGTCTGGAACGCCGTCACCGGCTCCCAGCTCGCCGTACTCGTCGGCCACGGCGATGTCGTGAACTCCGCCGCCTATTCGCCCGATGGGACGCGCATCGTCACCGCGTCGAACGACAGGACGGCCCGCATCTGGAACGCCGCCACCGGCGCCCAGCTCGCCGTGTTGGCAGGCCACGCCCAAGCCGTCCGCTCCGCCGCCTTCTCGCCCGATGGCCGGCGCATCGTCACCGCGTCCGACGACCGGACCGCGCGTATCTGGGACGCGCTAAGTGTGGCGAATTTCGACACCCAGATCGCCTGGTCGCGGGCGGCGCAAATCGACGTCTTGTCCGATATCGAACTAAACCGGTTGGGCCTGCCGGCGGCGTCGCGGCGGCAAAACGCCGATAGGGAGTGGCTCGGGGATAGCGGCGACCGGCAGGCCCGAGACCCGGGCGCCCTCGGACGCCTGGCCAATCGCGAGGAAATGAGCGCGATCCGACAACCCTCGCCAGCCAAGCGGAATGTGCGCCTCTTGACGGCCTTCGAACACTACGCGGCCGCCGCCGCCCATGCCCAAGCCGAAGGATGGCCGGACGACGCCTGGCGCCGATGGCGCTATCGCCGCGCCAGCCTCGCCCGTCTCCTGGCGCATGAGGGAATGATGCGGCAGGTCGCCGACGCCTATGAGCGGGCCTCCGGGCCCTCATAACCCCCGCCCAGCCAGAGCCCCGCGCGGGCGTCGCGGGGAAGTCGGAACTCCGGCGAGGAATGGCCTCTGAGCCACGAAGCTCGGGCAAATCCGACCCTTGGCCATCCTAACTTGGACCCCAAGCGTCGGGCCACGCAACTCATTCGTTGTCAGGGCTCGCAAATCCGGTTCCCAAATCCCTGTCGAACGGATTGACTTCACCCGTGCCGAGGCCGACGACCAGCAAGGCGGATTCGCTGCAGTCTTCGCTCAACTCCAGCAGGGCACCGAGTTCATCGTCATAGAACGCCGCGGTCGGCCACGTCCTTATCCCAAGCGCGGTGGCGATAAGCTGAACGGTTTGCGAAAGATGGCCCGCGTCCAGTAAGGCCGCCCTATAGGCTCTCGACTGTTTATACTTCCACATCAATTTGTCGAATCGGCAGGATATGACGATCGCCGCGCTCAGGTCGTCCGCGAACATCTGCCCGCAGAATAGCTCGCCGAAGCTGAATTCATCGCCTAAGGGGCGCACCAATCCCATATTTCGCGAATGCGACCGATAGTGATATACGCCTTTCTGCAGATCCGATACGTTTCGCGCGATCAAATAAGCTTCGCAACTTTGCAGGGAGCCAGCCGACGGCGTTGACCGTCGCGAGGTCGCCGTAAACAATCCCATTCTCTTGAATGCCGCCAGATCATGTTCTCTGTAGCGAAAACTCTCATCGAGAATCAGAGAGACATCGCCAAACGCCAATGGTTCACCGCTGAAGGTGCGACACGATCTGCGGCGGTCAAAGAGGTTGAGGAGATGGGCCAAGCGTTCAGGAGAACCAGGACGAAGTTCTACGTCCCCCGCTCCACGGCTTGTAGAGAAAGCGTCGATGGGCATCTTATCCATGATCGACGTGCAATACTCCACGTATGCTCGTGATGATTCCGTCGGGGTCTTTTCAGGGCTCGCGCGGCGTCGGACTGTGGTGCCAATATGGAATATTCTCGACAGAACGTCCCATTCCCATTTTTTGGAGGATTCATCTTGGGCGTTCGCCGTCAGAATATTGGCGCGCAACAATTGTTTTACTATGTCAACGCTAGTTCTCCGGAATTCCGTGTCTACTAAGACGCGAATGGCGTCCAAGTTGACGGCATGCCTGCGACCGGACTTATAATTCCAAACAATAAGAGCATTGTCACCAGGGACAAGGAACACGTCTTGATTGACAGATAGCGGCTTCCGAATGTCCATCGTTGTCCCCGCACGTAAACGACTTCAGCATTCTCGCAGCGAGTAAATTTGGAACAATGGTACTTATCGATCTAAAGGCGTGTAATTGGTTCATGAAGACTAACCGCGACATTCTATTTTGTAGTAAATATACTTTTCACCTGAAATCTAGGCAACATATTGTCAACCGGAGTTACATTACGAACGGGAACTATCGGTGGCCGCTCCTTGAGGACATAGATTCCGGCATCTGTTTGCTTGAATAGTTTTTTAACTGAGGGAAATTCCTTCTTTAGAACATCGTAATCAGTCTCTGAGAGTGTTTTGACTACATCCCACTCATCTAGGGTGGTGCAAAATTCCCTTCGACGATACAGTCGCCGATCATACTCCATGAACCAAAAATCGCCGGTATGCACGAGCTTCAGCATGATCGACTTCCTTGGGTTGAGTTGGACTTTCATTTGGACGCCGCGAAGTACCGACGATATCGGACGCGAGCGTCGATCGCAACGGGTGAATTTTTGTCCGGCGGACAGGGCGTCCGCCAATTTGCGTCCACGGACGGTAGGAGCAGTCCGAAGATAGAAGTCGACTCCATGGCGCTTATCGGAACTTTTGCACTTTATAGAACGAAAAAGGGGTGAGCAATTCCGTGGCCGCCCGTGCCGACCATGCCGGGCGCCCCTGTTTGGTATCCAAAGCCGAGCCCAGCTATCCCACCCACCGGCGAGGGCATAGACAGACCTAGACGGCCTTGCCCACCCAGAGCCCGGGCGTAAAGTCGGGCACGGAGGCTCTCATCATGGTTCAGAACTGGAAAAAGATCGGTCCCCATCGCTATCGCGAGACCTTCGGCCGCTATTTCGAGGATTTCCAGGTCGGCGACGTCTATGAGCATCGGCCGGGCAAGACGGTCATCGAGGCCGACAATCACCTCTTCACCCTGCTGACCTTGAACACCCATCCGTTGCACTTTGACGCCGAATTCGCGGCCGCCTCGGAATTCAAGCGCAATCTGGTGGTCAGCACTTACACCCTGGCCCTGCTGATCGGCATGAGCGTCAGCGACGTCTCCCAGAAGGCGATCGCCAATCTGGGCATGGACGAGGTGAGATTCACCGCCCCGGTGTTCGCCGGCGACACCCTCTACGCCGAGAGCGAGGTGCTGGCCAAACGCCCGTCGCGGTCACGCCCGGGCCAAGGCGTGGTCGAGATCCGCACCCTGGGCAGGAATCAGCGCGGCGAGACCGTCTGCACCTTCAAGCGCGCCGTGCTGATCCCGGCCCGCGGCCAGGCGGTGGAGGACAAGGTGGGGTCCTACTGAGCGGACGACGAGCCCTCGATCCGGGCGTCGGCGGCTTGGGGACGGCTCGCAGCCTCCCCCGCCGGCGCGGCGTCGCGCCACACCAGGCCCTCGGCGTTGCACACCCAGCGTCCGAGCCGGCGGTAATCCTTACCGTTCTTGAACTGGCCGAACGGCAGCAGCTCGCAGACCGCCGCTTCGACATACCGGTAATTCTCGCCCCGCCCGCGGCGGGCGAAGTCCAGCAGTTCGCCCTGAGCCCAGGCGATCGCCGCCGGGTCGCCGGGCAGGCGCTCCTTGAGCGGCTCCAGGCGATTGTCGGCCAGGGCGTTGAGTCGGCGCTTCGAGGGGGCGTGCCGCAGATCGAGGTTGTAGGTCTTCATCGCCGTCTTCTTTGATGGAGGTGCCGGATCTAGCCGCCCTTGAGCAGGCGCCTCTGGTTGGCCAGGACGCGGCGGCGGTAGAGGGCCATGGCGCGGGCCGGACCCAGATGGCCCTGGCCGCTCATCACGCTGCTGGCGAACACCATCTGGGCGTCGACGGCGGCCTTGGCCTTTTCGCTCACCATCAGTTCCGCTTCGTCCTGGGCGGCCGCGCCGCCCCACGCCGCCTTGGCCATCCGCAGGCCGATGACGCTCTGGGCTTCCATGCCCAGACGCATGGCGTCCATGGTGAGGCTGAACCATGGATTTCGGCGGGCGGTCATCTAAGCGATTCCTTGTTGCCGGCGATTATGCTGCATTGCAGCATCGAACTCAACAGCCATCAACTGGGGGGTGGAAAATCATGTTCATGCGGGCCTCTGGCGGCGCGCCGGGTGGGGTCTATACCGTCGGCGTGACCCAAACTCTCGCCATGCCCGATCGTTCCGCCGCCAAGGCCGAACGCTACCGCGCCCTCGCCGACGAAATCGAGGCGGTGCTGGAGGGCGAGGCCGACCGGGTGGCGCGGATGGCCACCGTGGCGGCCATGCTGGCGACCGCCTTCGATTGCTACTCTTGGACCGGCTTCTATGGGGTCGATCCGGCCAGGGCCGCGGAGCTGGTGGTCGGCCCCTATCAGGGGACCTTTGGGCTGCCTGCGCATCGCCTTCGGGCACGGGGTGTGTGGCACGGCGGCGGCGGAGAGGCGCACGGTGATCGCGCCGGATGTGAACGCCTTCGAAGGCCACATCGCCTGCGATTCCCGGTCTCGCAGCGAGATCGTCGTGCCGGTGTTCGATGCGGTGGGCGCGATGTTCGCGGTGCTCGACGTGGATTCCACGGAACTGGCGGCCTTCGACGCACCGATGCGCGCGGCCTCGAAGCGATCGTCCGGCGCGTGTTCGCCGCCTAACCGCGCTCGACGAGCCTCGAGGCGAAATACCCGGCCGTGGCGCCGAGCGCGGTGAGGCAGGTTCCCCAGGCCAGATCGAGCAGGGTGATCCGGGTCGCCCACACCACCAGGGTCGCCTGATTGGTGAGATCGTAGGTGGCGTAGGCGAAGAAGCCGAAGGCGGCGCCCCTCGTGGTCGCCGTCCGCCAACGCCCGTCGCGCAGCGCCGGCGCGACCGCGAAGATCACCACCCCGGCGAGGTAGATCAGGTAGAAAAGGACGGCGGGAACCGGCCGAAACCCGTCGATGAGGATGGCGTGCAAGGCCGACCGATAAAGGCTGTCGCCGGTCAGGGTCAGCCACACCGCGTCCAGGCCGGCGAAGGCCAGGCCCGCCCCCAAATAGGCGGCGGCGTATCGGCCGATCACGGCACGGCGCCAGAGGGAGCCTTCAGCCGGTAGTGGCTGACGCCCCAGACCTCGCCGCCCATGTCGCCGAAAAGGCCGGCGGTGGCCAGAAAGAACAGCCGCCAGCGCCGCCGCCACAAGTCCGCGTGCGGGCCGTAGGCGTCCTTCAGCACGGCGGCCACGGCGGCGGCGTTGCGGTCGAAATTGGCCAGCCAGTCGTTGGCGGTCCGCCGATAGTGATCGCCGCTCCACCGCCACGCTTCCTCGACCTCGAACAGGTCGGGGAACTGGCGGATCAGGCCGTGGCTGGGCATGATGCCGCCGGTGAAGAAGTGGCGGGCGATCCAGTCGTCGCGGTCGGCGGCCTCGAACCGATAGGGCCGGTCGATGTGGGTGAACACATGCAGGAACAGCCGGCCGCCCGGCTTCAGCCATCCGGCGACCCGCTCCAGCAGGCCGCGCCAGTTGGACATGTGCTCGAACATCTCCACCGAGACCACCCGGTCGTAGGTGGCCGGCGCCTGGAAATCGTTCATGTCGGCGGTGATGACGGTGAGATTGGCGAGGTTCCGGGCCTTGGCCGCCGCTTCGATGGCTGCGCGCTGGGAATGGGAGTTGGAGACGCTGGTGATGGTGCTGTTCGGATAGCGTTCGGCCATCCACAGGCTGAGCGAGCCCCAGCCGCAGCCCAGCTCTAGCACCCGCTGGCCGTCGGCGAGGGCGGCGTGGGCGCAGGTTTCGGCCAAGGCGCGATCCTCGGCGCGGCCCAGGGTCCCGGCCCCGGCGCCGTAAAGGCAGCTCGAATACTTAAGGCGCGGCCCCAGAACCAGCCGAAAGAAGTCGGCGGGCACCTCGTAGTGCTGGGCGTTGGCGTCGGCGGTATTCTCGGCGATGGGGCGCCTTGGCATATCGCGGGCGAAGGCCGCGTCGGCGTCGGCGGAGGTTCTCTCGAGCTGCCGACGCGCCCGCCCGACCAGATAGCTCACCCCCAGGCGCGTCACGGCGTCGGGGATCGGCGCGCGCTCCACCGCGAGGGTCGCGATCTGGGCCAGGCTCACGGGGCCTCTCCGGCGGCTGGGCGCGCCCCTGGCCCGCTCCTGGGCGGCAGGGGGAAGAAGGCGGAAACGCGGGCCTGGTAGCGGGCGAAGGTCGGCCCGCGCGAGTGCGCCATGGCCGCCTCGGTGGGCGGAACGCCCGACGCAAACCGCAGCAGGTAGAACATGAAGGCCGGCCCGGTGAGGGCCAGCCAGCCCCAGGGCCACCGGCCGGCCAGGTCGATCGCCATCAGCGGATAGGCCAGCCAGCCGAGCCATTCGAAAAAATAGTTCGGATGGCGCGACCAGGACCACAGGCCCACGTCGCAGATCGCTTCGCGGTTGGGCCGATAGCTCTTGAACCGGGCAAGCTGACGGTCGGCCAGTCCCTCGCCCGCGATGGCCGCGGCTAGGATCGCCGCGCCGGCGAAATCGGTCCATTTCAACCCCGGCGCGGGGTTGCGCGCCGCCACCAGGATGGAAAGGGTGAGGAGGGCCGCCGCCAGAGCCTGGATCTGCAGGAAACCCAGCAGCCGACCTTCAAAGGCGTCGCCCCATTGCTGGCGAAAATAGGCATATCGGGCGTCCTCGCCCATCGCCCTGGCGCTGCGGACGGCAAGGTGAAGACCGAGCCTCGAAGACCAGATCGCCACCAGGGCGGCGACCAGAAAGGCGCGGGGGCCGGGAACGTAGCCGGCGGTCGGCGCGAGGGCGTAGGCGACACCGCCGGCGCCGGTGGTGAAGGTCCAGACCACATCGACCCAGCCGGCGTTCCCGGTCGCCCGCTGGAGCGCCCAGGCGCCGAGCATGGCCAGCGACAGGCCCACCGTCACGGCGACGATCAGGAGGGTCACGCGGCCGCCTTAGCCTGGACGGCCGGCGCGCCGGCGCACCGGGTAACGAAATCGACGATCGCCTCGAGGGTGGGCGCCCGATGGCGGAACGGAGCGAGGATGGCGGTCAGCAGGCCCACATGGCCGATTCCCGGATAGAGGCGCGCCTGCGCCTCTCCGCCCCGGGCCTCGATGGCGGCGGCGAGGCGCGTGGCGTTGCCGGGCTCGACGACGCGGTCCTTATCTCCGGCCAGCAACAGCATGGGCGGCCCCCGGCCATCCACATGGTTGATCGGCTGGGTGTCGGGGCGCTCATCCTTGGGGCCGAAGATGATCTTCAGCGTCTCGTCGCGAAGGGGCAGAAAATCATAGGGGCCGGCCAAGCCGACCACGCCGGCCAGGTCGCGGCGTGGATCGAGGCCGACCTCGCCCAGCCACCGCCGGTCGAGGGCCAGCATGGCGACGTTGTAGGCGCCCGCCGAGTGGCCGATGAGAAACAGCTTGGCCGGATCGCCGCCCCATTCCGTGGCGTGCTGTTTCACAAAGCGCACCGCCAGGGCGTTGTCGCGCAGGAAATCGGGATAGCGCACCGCCGGATAGACCCGGTAGTCGGGGACCACGGTGAGGATGCCGCGCGAGGCCAGGGTGGCGCCGACGAATCGGTAAAAGCCCCGGTCGCCCGATTGCCAACTGCCGCCATAGATGAACACCGCGACCGGCGCGCCCGGCGCCGGCCGGCTCGGCAGATAGACATCGAGCTTGCCGCGCGGTCCTGCCTCGAACGCCAGACCCTGCCTGACGGCGACGCCGCCGGGCGCGGCCAGGGCGAGCAGGGCCGCCGCGACCGCGCTGAACAGCCCCATCAGATCCGCACTAGCGGTTGAAAGAGCCTCCCGACCCAGTCGCGGGCCACCAGGGAGGCATCGACGGCGACCAGGCAGACACATTCCCCCTCGCCGGTCACCTGGGGCCGGTGATCGACCTCCTCGTCGCTTTCGACGAAATCGCCGGGGCCATAGGTTTCACCTCGATCGGTGAAGGCGCCCTTCAGCACGCACACCATTTCGCGGCCCAGATGGGTGTGCCGGGGAACGCCCATCCCCGCGCCGACCCGCAGCAGATAGCTTCGCGGCCCGCGAGAACCGCCGACGACCGGCGCCACCCATACCCCGGGCGCCGCCCAGCGGCGACGCCTACGGACGGCTTCGACCACATCGGCGGGGATTTCGATCCAGCCGGGCGGTCGCGAGGCCGGCGGCGGCGCCTCGGGGCTCGGCCGTTCGATGCCGGCCAGCGCCCGTTCCAGCGCGTCCTCGGCCATCCGCGCCGGCGGCAGGGACGCCAGCAGCGCCCCGCCCACCGCTTCGGCCAGCGCCACTTCGCCGGCGCACACCGGGCAGGCCCGAAGATGGGTCGAAACCACCAGCGCCCGATCGGCTCTCAGCGCGCCGGTGGCGTAGTCGACCAGAAGATCGTGCGAAGGGTGGTGGCGGACGCTCACGCGACCTCTCCTAGCATTACCCGCAGCCGCCCCATGGCCAGACGCAGGCGCGATTTCACGGTGCCGAGTGGCAGACCCAACTCGTTGGCGATCTCCGAATGAGCCTTGTCGGAAAAAAACGCCAGGCGAACCACCCGCGCCTGATCGGCGGGAAGTTCGGCGACGGCGCGGCCCACGCGCGCTTCATCCTGAAGAGCGGCCAGAAGGGCGTCGGGCGGGATGGGATTGGGACCGGCGTCGGACGGATCGTCCGCCATCGTCGGCCTTTTCTCCCGGCGAAGGGCGTCGAAGCGCAGGTTGCGGGCGATGGTGAAGATCCAGGTGGACGCCGCCGCCCGGCCGGGATCGAAGGCGCCGGCGCGGCGCCAGACGGTCAGCAGGGTTTCCTGGGCAAGCTCCTCGGCGGCTTCCGCGCCGGCGCCCATGCGCAGCAGATAGCTTTTCACCCTGGGCGCGAAATGGCTGAACAGGGCGGCGAAAGCCTCGCGGTCGCCGCGTTCGGCGATCGCCACGATCGACGCCGACAGTCCGACACCGGGCGTTTCCTTCGTCACGTTCATGGGAGTGCGACCCGGTCGCGGCGCTCGGGGCGTCCAGGCAAGGGGGAAGGCGTTACAAGACAGCGCGATCGCATGCATGACCTTAGTTACGGTGGCCGCGCGAGATTAGATCACCGCGACGAAAGAGGGCCGGCTGCCCCGGTGATCCAAGCGTCCGTCCTCGCCGTAGAGAATACGCCGGGGCGCGGATTCGATCCACGGGCGCCCCCAAAACGTGGAACCGCGCGCACCGTGACCAATACGCAGCGACTGGCGTCCCTGAAGATCGCGGTCGTCGGCGCGGGAATATCGGGCATGTCGGCCACCTGGCTGCTCAGCCAGGCCCACGACGTGACCCTCTACGAAGCGCAGCCGCGCCTGGGCGGCCACAGTCAGACCGTCGATGCACCGTCCGCGCGCGGCCCGATCCCGGTCGATATGGGGTTCATCGTCTATAACGAGGCCAACTACCCTAATCTGGTGGCCCTGTTCGATCATCTGGGCGTGCCGACCCAGCCCTCGGACATGGGCTTCGCGGTCAGCCTGGACGAGGGGCGGCTGGAATACGGCGGCGAGAACTTCTCCACCCTGTTCGCCCAGTGGCGCAACCTGGTGCGGCCCCGCTTCTGGTCGATGCTGAGCGATCTGATGCGCTTCTATCGCGAAGCCCCGGCCCACGCCTGCGCGCTCGACGCCAACATGACCACCCTAGGCGACTATCTCACCGCTCAGGGCTACGGCCGCGCCTTCCAGTACGATCATCTGCTGCCGCAGGCGGCGGCGATCTGGTCGGCGTCGGTGAGCGACATTCGGGACTATCCGGCCGCCGCCTTCATCCGGTTCTGCGAGAACCACGGCCTGCTCAAGATTCTCGACCGGCCGCTGTGGCGCACCGTCGAGGGCGGCAGCCGGGCCTATGTCTCGCGCCTCACGGAGAGCTATGCCGACAAGGTGCGGCTGGGAGCGGCGGTGAAGGCGGTCACGCGCACGCCCGCCGGCGTGTTGGTGCGCGATGTATCCGGCAAGGTCGAGCGCTACGATCACCTGGTGGTGGCTACCCACGCCGACCAGGGCCTGGCCCTGCTGGAGGATCCCAGTCCCAGGGAACGCGCCCTGCTGGGGGCCTTCGGCTACCGCCGCAACCTCGCCGTGCTGCATTCCGATCCGGCCCTCATGCCCCGCCGCCGCCGGACCTGGTCGGCGTGGAACTATGTCGGCAGGACCCGGGCGAGCGGCGCGCAGGAACTCTGCGTGACCTACTGGATGAACAGGCTGCAGGCGCTGCCCAAGGAGACGCCGCTCTTCGTCACCCTCAATCCCGTGCGCGCGCCCGACCCGACCAAGGTGATCCGCGCCGAGGTCTACGAACATCCGCTGTTCGACGCCGGCGCCCTGCGCGCGCAGAGGGAGCTGTGGTCTCTGCAGGGCGAAGCGAACACCTGGTGGTGCGGGGCCTATTTCGGCTCCGGATTCCACGAGGACGGGCTGCAGGCCGGCCTGGCGGTGGCCGAGGCGCTCGGCGGTCTCAGGCGCCCCTGGACTGTCGCCAGGGAATCGGGGCGCATCCATCGGGGACCGGCGCCGGACCTGGCGCGCCCCCTCGAGAGCGTGGCGTGAGCGCCTTCGCCTCCGGCCTCTATGCCGGCGTCGTGACCCACCAGCGGTTGCGGCCGAAGGCGCATCATCTGCGCTATTCGATGTTCCAGATGCTGTTCGACCTGGACGAGGCGCCGAGACTGGCGGCCCGCCTGCGCCTGTTCTCGCACAACCGGTTCAACCTCTTCAGCTTCTTCGACCGCGATCACGGAGACGGACGCGCCGGCCCGTTGCGCGCCTGGGTCGAGGAGACCTTGGCCGCCGCCGGCATCGCCCTGGAGGGCGGCGCCATCCGCCTGCTGTGCATGCCCCGGCTGCTGGGCCATGTGTTCAATCCCTTAAGCATCTACTACTGCCATCGGGCCGACGGCGCGCTGGCCGCCATGCTCTACGAAGTGAACAACACCTTCGGCGAGCGGCACACCTATCTCATCGCCGTCCCGCTTGGCGCGAGCGGGCCGATCCGTCAGACCTGCGCCAAGGCCTTCCATGTGTCGCCGTTCATGGACATGGCGATGACCTACGATTTCAAGGTGACGACGCCGGGAGCGAACATCGTCACCGCGGTCAACGCCAGCGACGGGCAAGGCGCGCCGGTCCTCGCCGCCGCCTTCCGCGGACGCCGCCGCGAGCTCACCGACCGAGTCCTCTTTCACGCTCTTATCGCCTATCCCCTGCTGACCTTGAAGGTGGTCGCCGCGATCCGCTTGGAGGCGGTGAAACTCATCCTCAAGGGCGTCCGGCCGCGCCCTCGACCCGCCGCGCCCGCCCATGCGGTGACCGTGGCCTGAGGCGCCGCCGCCCGCCCCTCGCTCGCCTTGGGCGGCGACTTCGCCTATAGAATGGCGCTAATGCGCATACTGTTGGCCACCGACGCCTGGGAGCCGCAGGTCAACGGCGTCGTGCGCACCCTGACACGGGTGGTGGCCGAGTTGCGCGAGATGGGCGACGTGGTCGAGGTCATCAGCCCCGATCAGTTTCAGACCCTCCCCATGCCCACCTATCCTGAAATCAAGCTGGCCATGGGCGCCTATGAGAAGGTCCAGCAGCGCTTCAAGGCCTTCGAGCCCGAGGCCATCCATATCGCCACCGAAGGGCCGATCGGCCTGGCGGCGCGGCGCATCTGCCTGGAATGGAAACTGCCGTTCACCACCAGCTATCACACCCGTTTTCCCGAATACATCGCCGCCCGTCTGCCGCTCCCCCTGGCGGCAGGCTACGCCTACATGAAGTGGTTCCACAAGCCATCGGGGCGGATGATGGTGGCCACCCCGACCATGCGCGAGGAACTCGAGCGCCACGGCTTTCGCAACATCTCCCAGTGGTCGCGCGGCGTCGATACCGAGACCTTCCGCCCCAGGCGTCCCGGCGAGCCGGACGTGTTCGAGGGCTTGGCGCGGCCGATCTTCCTCAACGTCGGCCGGGTGGCGGTGGAAAAGAACATCGAGGCCTTTGTCAGTCTCGATCTGCCGGGAACCAAGGTGGTGGTCGGCGACGGACCGCTGAGGGAGGAACTGGGGGCGAGATATCCGCGAGTGGTGTTTCTGGGCGCCAAATTCGGCGACGAACTGGCCGCCTGTTACGCCTGCGCCGACGTGTTCGTCTTCCCCTCGCTCACCGATACTTTCGGCCTGGTGATCCTGGAAGCCTGGGCCGCCGGAACCCCGGTCGCCGCCTTCTCCGCGCCCGGGCCCATCGACATCATTCCCGGAAGCGGCGCGGGGGTGGTGGCGGCGGGCCAGACGGAGGGCCTGGCGGACGCCTGCCTGGAAGCCCTGACCCTCGACCGGAACAAGGTGCGCGGCGTCGCGCAGCAGTTCTCCTGGCGCGCCTGCGCCGAGGATTTTCAGCGCTTCCTGCAACCCTATCCCGATCCGGAAAAGAGCCGCTTCTGGCGCCGGCTGCGGCGCCTGACCCGCCTGCGGCGCGGCCCGAGGGCGGCGGCGGGATCGGCCTAAATCAGCCGCGTCCGGATCGCCTGCGAGAGCAGGTCGATGGCCGACACCGCGACGACGATCACGATCACGATGGCGCTGGTCTGGTCGAAGGCGAAGCTGTTGATGGAATCGAACAGGTTCTGGCCGATGCCACCGGCCCCGATCAGGCTAAGGACGGTGGCCGAGCGGGCGTTGGATTCGAACCGGTAGAGGGCGTAGCTGGTCCACAGCGGGGCCACCTGCGGCATCACCCCCCACACGATCTGCTGCAAGGGCGCCGCGCCCGTGGCGCGCACCCCCTCCACCGGGCTCTTGTCGATGGCTTCGACGGCCTCGGAAAAGAGCTTGCCCAGCACCCCGCCGGTGTTGATGGCCAGGGCCATGACACCACCGAACGGCCCCAGCCCAATGGCCGCGACAAAGATCGCGCCGATGACCAGATCGGGGACCGAGCGCAGGACATCCAGCAGCCGGCGCACCGGCTGCTGAATCCACACCGGGCTGAGGTTGCGCGCGCCGGCTAGGCCCAGGGGAACCGCGATCAGGAGGGCGAAAGCGGTCCCCCATAACGCCATCTGGATGGTGAGCCACATGTTGGCGATGTAGAGACGCCAATCGGAGAAGTCGGGCCGGATGAACTCCGCGCCGAGCTGGCGCATGTGTTCGGCGCCCGAAAAAAAGTCCCTGATCCTGAAGATTTCCACCGCCCGGAAACTCGACGCCAGGAACAAAGCCAGACCGCCCCAGATGATGAGGTCGAAGGCGCGATCGCCCAGACCGCGCTCTGGCGGCTTAAGCGCCTGGCGATCCTCCGAGGCCATTGCCTTATTGCGCCGCGGCCGGGGCCCGGGTGCGGGCCTCCAGAGCCATGCGCTGCGCGGTGATCGCATCCAAGGATCGTCTGGCGACGACGATCCTGCCGGCGTCGCCGCTCCGTTTGGCGGTCAGCCAGATCTCCGTCGCCTCCATCTCCCGGACCGGCAGCAGGAAGGTGTCGTCGGCGGGCCGAAAGCCGCCGATATTGATCCTGGCCATGTAGCCGCGCTGGCGGGCGCCCTGGGCGTCGTCGCCCTGGCCATAGGTGAGGAAGAACTGGCGCAGCTTCTCCTTGACCGCCGGGTCGAGATCCTTGCGCCAGATAATCGGGTCTTCCGGCAGGGTGGGCGATTGCCAGATCACCCGCACCGCGTCGGCTTCGTGACGGCCGTGCCGGCGGTTGAGCATCAGGGCGGTGGAGTTGTTGGTCGCCACGTCCAACTGCCCGGCGGCGACGGCGTAGAGATTGTTCTGATGGCTGGCGCCGGTGCGTAGTCTCTTGAAGCAGCTGGCCGGATCGATGTCGCGGGGCGCGAACAGGTAGGTCATCGGCGCCAGGGTCCCGGAGGTGGAGAGCACGTCGCCCAGGCCGAGGGTCAGGGTCCTGTCGCATTTGAGCACCTGGGCCAGGGTGAGCTTGCTCTTGGCGTTCACGATCAGCACCGAGGCGTAGCCATCCACCCCGCTGGGATCGAAGGTGCGGGCGAACACCGCGCCGCCGGCCCGGCGGACCGCCTCCAACCCCGATCGGTTGGAAAACCAGCCGAGATCGCTCTTCTTGAACTTCATCGCCTCGACCAGGAGGGTGTAGTTGCTGGAGAAGAACGGCTTCACCTTGAGGCCCGTCTGGGTCGCCATGTCCGCCAGGATGGGCGCCCAGTGCTGCTCCATGCTCTGGGCCGCTTCGGTGGAGAGGATGGAAAAGCGGATTTCGCCCGGCGGGCGGGCGCCGCCCGACTCCCCAGCCTCGCCGCAGGCCGCCAACGACAGACCCGCCAAGCCCATGCCGGCGAGCGTGCGGCGGCTGATCATATCGGCTCTCCCTCCCAAAACGCGTCCTCGAACTCGGGGCCGTAGATGTTCACCAGCCGGTCCTGGCCCAGGCCCGAAGGTGGCCCATCGTAGACGATCGCGCCGGCCTTGAGCGCCACCACCCGGCTGCAATAGCGCAAGGCGTAGTCCACCTGATGGAGACTGACGAGGACGGTCGAGCCGTCGTCGATGTTCAGGTCGCGCAGGATGCCCATCACCTTGCGGGCGGCGACCGGATCGAGGGAGGCCACCGGCTCGTCGGCCAGGATGACCTTGGCCCGCTGGACCAGGGCGCGGGCGATGGCGCCGCGCTGCTGCTGGCCGCCCGAGAGGACGCCCGCCCGCTGACCGGCGTGCTCGGCGATGCCCATCCTGGCCAGGGCGGCCATGACCGCGTCCTTGGTGTCGGCCGGCCAGCGGCCCAGAACGCCCCGCCAGAACCCGATCCTTCCCAGAGCGCCCAGAGCCACATTGGTGAACAGGGTGAGCCGGTCCACAAGGTTGAACTGCTGGAAAATGAAACCCATGCGAATTCGCGCCCGGCGGACCTTCTCGCTCAACCGCCCGTTCGCCTGGACGCATTCATCGAAGGCGTCGATGCGCCCTTCGCCGGCGTCGATCGCGACCAAGCCGGCGATGGACCGCAACAGGGTCGATTTGCCCGACCCCGACGCCCCGATCAGGGCGATCATTTCGCCCTGGCGCACTTCCAGCGACACTGCGTCCAGGGCCCGCCGGGGCCCGAAGGTCTTGCTGACATCCCGCACGGAAAGGACGGCGGCGGCGGTCATCGGCGACTTTCGTTCCAACGGGACCGCATCTCATAGCCCATCGACCGCCCGCGTTGAAGCCGATCGGCTGCGGGGCCGATGGCCGCAAGCGTCTCGCGACTCTTTAACTCTGTGGTCGGCCGTTGCTTTTCGATCTAATCGGGCTGACGATCCGCGCCCGCTCGGCCACTTCGACGCCGGCGCGAAGCCAGCGCCGGGAGGAGAATAGAGAGAACTACCACCCCCGAAGTCGAATGCGAGGCCCGAGATGAGCAATATCCGCTGGAAAAACGCTATCGACGGGTCGTTCGACGACGCCGCCGACTGGTCGCTTGGTATGGTCCCCGGCGCGGCGAACGCGGCCATTCTCCGCGCCGACGGCGGGGCGGCCTACACCGTCACGTCCTCAAACGACGAGACAGTGCGCAGCCTGCAGACCGCCGCCAACGCCACCTTGTCGATCATCGGTGGGACCTTTACCGCCACGGGCGGAACCGGCAAGGGAGTCAACGCTGGGACGATCGACATCGCCGGCGGCTTTCCCCACTCCGGCGCTCTCGTCGTCGGCGGAAACCTGGACAACACCGGCGCCGTCGTGCTGGAGGCCTCCCAGAGCATCCTGCGCTTGGCTGCCGACACGACGCTGACGGGTGGCGGCGCGGTGGAAATGGCGAATGGCGGCGCCCTCGTCAGCGCCTCCATGGCCATCACCCTGACCAATGTCGATAACACCATATCCGGCGCCGGCCTGCTGAGCGGGAACCAGATGGCCCTTATCAACGAGGCGGCGGGGGTGATTGACGCCACCGGGGTTCTCACCCTCGATCTCCCCGGCGCGAAGATGGTCAACGACGGCCTCCTCAAAGCCACCACCCCTACGGGGGTGCTCGACATTTGTGCCGTCATCGACGGATCGGGGGGTGGAACGATCGCCGCGGGCGACGGGGCCAGGGTGCTTCTGGACGGCGCCGACATCGTCGGTAGAACCCTAAGAACCTCCGGCTCGGGCGTGGTCGAAATCGGCACCAACGTTCCTTCCGCCACGCTCGACGGCCGCGGCTCGGCCGTGACCCTCGATGGAAACCTCCTGGTCAACCAAAAGCAAACCCTGACGGTCGAGGGGTCGATTTCCAACGCCGGCGCCATTACCCTCTCGCCGCTGCTTCAGAGCGGCGGCGCAACTCTGTTCCTGGACGCGGACTGCACCTTGAGTGGCGGTGGCCGGATCACGCTCAACAACTTCACCGCCGACATCGAAGGCGCGCACACTCTCACCAATCTCGACAACATCATTTCTGGAGGGGGCAATATCGGCTTGAACCAGCTCACCTTGATCAACGGCAAGGCAGGAGTGATCGACGCCGACGTGGCCGATTCGTTGGACATCCAGACCGCGACCTTCGTCAACGCCGGCCTGATCGAAGCCACCCACGCGGCGTCGCTGGAAATCTTCGGCGCGGTCAAGAATACCGGGGTGATCGAGGCCTTCGGTGGCCACCGGTGACCGGGTCGGGCTCGGCGCTCGTCGATGCCGGCGCTCTCTTTTTCCTCTCTAGCTTTAGCCAGAATGTGACCTTCTCGGGCGCCACCGGAATCCTGGAACTCGCCCAGTCCACGGCCTTTCGCGCCAGCCTCACCGGCTTTTCGAAATATGGCGGCACGTCTCTCGATCTTTTCGACGTCGCCTTCACCGGCGCCGGCGAGGCGAGCTTCAGCGGCACGAAGACCTCGGGCGTACTCACGGTCAGCGACGGAACCCACACCGCCCGCATCACCTTGATCGGCGACTATCGGAACGTCGTCTTCGTGGCCAGCTCCACAGGCGGCGACGGCGTGATCATCGCCGCTTCCGGCGCGGCCATCACGGCCTCCAAACCACCGGCGCCGCCTCTCCATACTTTGGTCGCCGCCATGGCGGGCCTGGGGGCGGGCTCGGCCGCGGGAGCTCAAGCCTGGACGCCGGAACGCGCCGAATCCTGGCGTCCCGCCTTCCTCGCGGCAGGGCGGGCGCACTGGGCCTGACGCTCTCGCGGCGCCGGTCACATTGCCTTAAGGCTAAACTCGGCGCTTTTCCCCTTTACATCGCGCGCCCAGGTCCCTATCTGCCCGCGTTCCGGCGGACCCGAAGTCCACGATATGCGCTGCTAACGCCGGATTGGGTTAACAATCTGCAGGGGGTTACGTGAATTGCACACGTACCATTCGCCCCTGGACCTGGTCCGTGAGCGGTCGCCGGAACGCCCTGTCGCCCTGGTGCGGCAAGGCGCCCTGGCCGTAGCGGCGCGCTGGTTCAGGGACAACTTTTCGGGTGATGTCTTCTACGCGGTGAAGGCCAATCCTTCGCCATGGGTGATCCGCGCCCTGGCGGCGCAGGGCGTCGGCGCCTTCGACGTGGCCTCGATCCCGGAGATCGAACTCATCGCCGCCCACGCGCCGGGTGCGCGGCTGGCCTTCATGCATCCGGTCAAGAGCCGCGCGGCGATCTCGCGCGCCTATTTCGATCATGGTGTGCGCACCTTCGCCCTGGACACCCATGAGGAGTTGGCAAAGATCGGCGAGGCGACCGGCGCCGCGGGCGATCTCAACCTCATCGTGCGCGTGGCCGTCCAAACTTCCGGCGCGGCCTATCCGCTCACCGGCAAGTTCGGGGTAAGCGCGGATGAGGCCCCGTCGCTGCTTCTGGCCGCCCGGCGCGCCACCGACGAGGCGATGGGCGTCTCCTTTCATGTCGGCAGCCAGTGCATGCGGCCGTCCGCCTACCAGGGCGCCATGGCCCAAGCCTCCCGCGCCCTGGTCCGCGCCGGGGTGTTCGCCGATGTGGTCAATGTGGGGGGCGGCTTTCCCTCGGTCTATCCCGGCCTGGTTCCCCCGGACCTTTCCGAATACGTCGCCGCCATCGATCGCGGCTTCGCCGACATGATGGTCCACGAGGCCACAAGACTGTGGTGCGAACCGGGTCGGGCCCTGGTGGCCGAAAGCGCCTCGCTGCTCACCCGGGTCGAACTGCGCAAGGCCGATGCCCTCTTTCTCAACGACGGCGCCTACGGCTCCCTGTTCGACGCCGCCCACGCCCGCTGGCCCTTTCCGGCCAAGCTGGTGCGCGCGGAGGGCGGCGCGTCGGCCACCCTCAAGCCGTTCCATTTCTTTGGCCCGACCTGCGATTCGGCCGACCATATGCCGGGGCCCTTCTGGCTGCCGGAGGATGTGCGCGAGGGCGACTACGTCGAGATCGGCATGATGGGGGCCTACGGCGTCGCCATGGCCACGCGCTTCAACGGCTTTGGCGAGGTAGAGACCGCGGCGGTGGACGACGCGCCCCTGGCCTCCCTGTTCGGCCTCGCTCCGCGTTCGATTCCCACCCCCCGGAGCGACGGCGAAACGGTCGTGAGGCTGGGCCGGCCGCGCGGAAAAAAGCGCCGGCGTCGGTAACTCCAAAAGGCTGACCCACCTCAATGAACGCCACCCCGCCCAACACCAAGGCCGAACTGCTCGCCAAGACGGTGGAGCACGTCGATATCGCCGCCTTCGACGCGCGGCCGGTGATCGACGCCATGCGCAAGATGAGCTTCACCTCGCGGGATGCCGCCCGGGCCGCCGATATCCTTTCCATGGCCATCGAGGACAAGGCGTGCTCCGTGTGGATCACCCTGGCTGGCTCGACGAGCGCCGGCGGCTGCATGCATGTTTACCGCGACATGCTCAAATACGGCATGGCCGATGTCGTGGTGGCCACTGGCGCCTCGATCATCGACATGGACTTCTTTGAGGCCCTGGGGTTCAGACATTATCAGGCGGCCGGCGAGGTCGATGACCGCGATCTGCGCGCCCTGATGATCGACCGCATCTACGACACCTACATCGACGAGGCGGAACTGCAGGCCTGCGACCACGCCATCAAGATGATCGCCGATGGCCTCGAGCCGCGCCCCTATTCGTCGCGGGAATTCATCCACGAGATCGGCCGCTGGCTGGCCGCCGGCCACGCCAGGAAGCCGGCCAGCCTGATCCAGACCGCCTATGAGGAAGGGGCGCCGATCTTCTGCCCGGCCTTCACCGACAGTTCGGCGGGGTTCGGACTGGTCAAGCACCAGGTCGAGCGGATCAAGGCGGGGCGGCCTTATCTCACCATCGATTCGGTGGCCGATTTCCGCGAGCTGACCGACATCAAGGTGGCGGCGGGGACCACGGGCCTGTTCATGGTCGGCGGCGGCGTCCCCAAGAACTTCGCCCAGGACACCGTGGTGTGCGCCGAGATCCTTGGCATCGAAGCGGAGATGCACAAATACGCCATCCAGATCACCGTCGCCGACGTGCGCGACGGCGCCTGCTCGTCCTCCACCCTCAAGGAAGCCTGCTCCTGGGGCAAGGTCGATGTGACCCACGAACAGATGGTGTTCGCCGAAGCCACCACCGTAGTTCCCCTGATCGTCTCGGACGCCTATCACCGGGGGGGGTGGAAGGGGCGGGATAAGCGGCGGTTCGCGGGGCTCTTTGAGCGGGCCACCGGCGCGTAGATTCAGATGCAACCAATCATTTCCATGCTCGCGGTAGCGGTCCTCTTCTCGACCGTCACGGTTGCTGCGCCCGCGTCAAACGTTGAGAGCTTTAACGAATATATCGAGCACAACTACACCGCTTCAGAGCTTCGCTGCTCCACACTGAGCGACATGGAAGAGAGTTGGTGTCTTACCGCTGCTTACAAGGCTAGAGATAAGACGATCGAAGCACGGGTGCGTCGGTCCCATAATCCGATTGTCGTTCGCTACCACGCTGCCTGGCTTGCCTATCGCCGAAGCAAATGCAACGACAGGCCGCATGAAGGTTCTGGCTGGGGTTCTATCTTCGCTGGATGTATGCTCGATATGGCAATAGATCATGAAATTGAACTTATGAACATTCCGAGCGACTACTGAAACTTCCGAAGCTCCGGGTATTCAACACTTATCGCATCTTCAACGCCCGCGTGACCGCGTCCGGCTCGCTGGCGATAACGCGAAGCAAGACGCGGGCTGGGCCGGCGGGGCGGCGATGGCCCTGTTCGTAGTTGCGGATGGTCTCGACCGAAAAGCCGAAGCGCGCGGCGAACTGTTCCTGGCTGAGGCCGAGACGCCCCCGGATTGCCCGCACGTCTCCTGGCGCCGGCCCCGCATCCACGCGGCGAGCGCGCGCCAGATCTTCGGCGGTGAAGACCGGCGCGGTGTACGGATCGCCGCTGATTTGGGCATCGATCTCCGCATCCGTCGTGTTTTCGAGGGCGGCCCAATCGATCTTGGAAAGATCGATGTCAGCCCTTGAGCGCCTTACGATAGTCATCTCGCTCCTTTCTGTTGGCTATGCGCAGATTGATGATTCGGCGAGTATCCTCCCGATCCGTGTAGACGCACACGAGGCATAGTCCCCGTACCACGCCAAGCGCTCTTATGCGCCTCTCACCATAGTCTCGTCGTCCGTCCACCGCCTCCAACGTCGTGCTATCGAACATGGCCACCGCCAGATCGAAGGGAAGAAACCGGTCTCGCGCGTTGACGCGGCTCTTGGCCTCGTCCCATTCGAAAATCATGGGGAAAGGTAGGGTCAGAGCGTATGTTCAGTCAATGACGGAGGCTCCGATCAGAGCGCCATCGCGGCCGCCAGCGCCTCCCGCGCCACGTCCGGGCGCTCCATGGGCAGGAAGTGGGTGGTTGACGGGACCGTCTCGATGGCTATCCGGCCCGAGGCGGTCAATTCCTCGATGTGGCCATCCACGCGGCAGGTCGACCCATGCTCGGCCCGCAGGATGTGGATCGGACAGAGCGACCGGCGGAAGGCGCCCCAGGGGTCGTGGCCGTGCGAGCTGTAGCTGGACGCCTCCCAGGCCGGGTCGCAGGCCAGGACCACCTCGCCGCTCGGCAGATCGCGAAAGCCGCCGGCCACGAAGTCGGCAACCGTCTCCGCCGGCCAGGTCGCGAAGGCGCCGCGCCCCAGGTAGGCGTCGAGGGCGGCGGCGCGGTCTGGAAAGACGCGCCGCCGCCGCAACGCGCCCTCGATCAGCGAGGCGTGCAAAACGCTTGGTTCGCCGGCCTCCATCGGCGGGCCGGGGGGCAGGATCACCGGCTCGAGCAGAACCAGGCGCCTGACACGCTGCGGTGACTCCGCGGCGGCCAGCAGGCTCGAGGTTCCGCCCATGGAATGTCCGGCCAGGACGACAGGCTCGAGATTCAGCGCCGCCAGGAGGGCCAAAAGATCGTCGCGAAAATCGTCCCAGTTCGCGCGTCCGGCGGGGTCGGCGGCCAGGGTCGTCGCCCCGTGGCCGCGCTGGTCGATGGCCAGGATGCGCCGCCGCGCCGCGAGGGGCGCCAGGATGGCGCGGTAGGTCAGGGCGTTGAAGCCGTTGGCGTGCAGGAAGATCAGATCGACGGGCCGATCGGCCGGCCCGAATTCGAAGGCCGCCATGATGCCTCCTCCCCGGCCGGGGAGGGCGAAGTCGCGCCGTCGCGGGAAGGCGGACGGTTCGGGAGGCGACGGGCGAGCGCCGGCCTTGGCCGGCCTAGTGATTGCTGGACCCACCCTGGCCGGTGGCGAGCTGGATGAGGGCGGCGATCCGGTCGGTGGAATCGGCCGCCTGGCCGAGCATCTGCAGCGGCGAGGCGCCCGGTCGCACGGCCGCGACCACGGTGTTGGCGGCGTTCTGCGCCATGCTGACCGCGGCGTTGGAGGCGGCGGCGAACTTGGAGGCGGCGGCGGCGTAGGCGTCCTGATAGATGAAGCCATAGGTCGGATAGACGGTGGCGCCCAGATCGCGCGACGGGTCGTACCACACCTTCACCTGGCTCCAGTCGCCGGCAGGGGAAACGTCGATCACCGTGACGTTCTTTTCCACCTGGCCGCGCTCACCCTCGATGATCGACCAGTTGGCGTGGGTGATCTGGATGATTCGGTCGGTCAGCACCTGGCTGACCACCGCGACGTGTCCCAGGCGCATATGGCCGGTGGGCTTGAAGCAGAGGACGGCCCCGGCCTTGGGCGTGAAGCCGGTCTGATAGCGGCCCGCCGCCTGCTGCCACCAGGTATGGGCGTCGCCGAATATCTGGATGCCGGAAATCAGGCGGGCGAACGGCACGCACTGCCAATAGTCTTGGGCGAAGGCGCCGCCTGGGCTGAAGCTCACCAGCATGGCGGCGGCGAGGGAACCAATGACGGTTCTCATCCGTTTGCGCATTTAGGAGAACTCCCCCGATCCACCGACGTCCTTGGGTAGCCTTGCCTTGAGAGGATGAAAAGAGTGTTTATGCGTGATCGCGGTCGCGAATTCGTGATCGAAGGTGCCCCCTGACCCGCATTTGCCCATAGCGGAATTGCGGCGTTGTGTCAGATTGTCGCAGCCACGGTTGAGTGAAATTTTTCTCTACCGGAATAAAACCTAAGATCACGATAAATTTACGTCTCGAGTATAAATTTACCATTTGGCGCGGATGCGGATACGCTAGTTAAAGGGTTGATTTTTGTACATCAGCCACATGGTTGATTGACATAAAAGTGGCGCGTATCACCTTAAAAATCTCATTTCAATTCGCGGCCAAGCAGTTCAAGCCTGACACAAACAGTTACATGAAGATGCGCCCGCGGAACGCTGGAAAGAACTCGGTGACAGCGGGGACGCTGCGGTTTTGAGCCCGCGACAGGTCGATCGCGACTCACTTGCGGCGATCGGCCGCGCGCGCGGCGACCTTCAGAGAAAGCTGTAGGGATCGACATCGAAGGTCACCCGCACCGCCGACGGCGGCTTTAGCCGGGCGCGCCAGGCGGCCAGAAAACCCTGCAGATCGACCGGGCGCTCGGCGCGCACCAGGAAGCGTTTGCGGCGGCGGCCTCGCACGAGGCTGAGCGGCGCGTCGGCGGGGCCGAAGACGTCCACGCCGGCGGCGTTGGGAGCGGCGGCGGCGAAGGCGCGCGCATAGGCTTCCACGGCGGCCGAATCGGGGCCCGAGACGATTACCGCCGCCAATCGCCCGAACGGCGGCAGGCCGGCGGCCTCGCGTTCGGCCATCTCTACGGCAATGAAGGCGTCCCGGTCGCCGGCCAGCAGGGCCCGCATCACCGAGTGCTCCGGCGCCCAGGTCTGGATCAGCGCCCGACCGGGGCGGTCGCGCCGGCCGGCCCGGCCGGAGACCTGGGTGAGCAATTGAAAGGTGCGCTCGGCGGCGCGCAGGTCGCCGCCGCGCAGGCCCAGGTCGGCGTCCACTACCCCCACCAGGGTCAGATTGGGAAAATTGTGCCCCTTGGCGGCCGCCTGGGTGGCCACCATGATGTCGAACTCACCGGCCGCCATGGAGGCGATCAGGGCGCGGGCCGCGGCGGCGTCGGCGACCGTGTCCGAGGAGAAGACCGCCAGCCGCGCGTCCGGAAACATGGCGCGCGCCTCCTCCTCCACCCGCTCCACCCCGGGGCCGATGGAGACCAGGGCGTCCTTGGCGCCGCAGTGGGGGCAGCGGTCGGGTTTGGGCATGGAAAAACCGGTCAGGTGACAGACCAGACGGCCACTGTAGCGATGCTCGACCAGCCACGAATCGCTGTCGGGCGCCTTCATCCGCTCGCCGCAGGCCCGGCAGAGGACCAGGGGGGCGTAGCCTCGACGGTTCAGGAACAGCAGGGATTGTTCGCCCAGAGCCAGGGTCTCCGCCATCGCGGCGGTCAATACCGGGGAAAGCCAGCATCCCGGCTCGGGCGGCGATTCGCGCAGGTCGATCAAGGTGATCGCGGGCAGGACCGCCACGCCGTGCCGGTCGGCCAGCCGCAGCCAGCGGTAGCGGCCCTCCCGCGCGTTCCAGAGGGTTTCGAGCGAGGGGGTGGCCGAGACCAGGATCGCCGCGCAGTCCTCGATCTTGGCGCGGGCCACCGCGAGGTCGCGGGCCTGGTAGATGAAGCCTTCCTCCTGCTTATAGGAGCCATCGTGCTCTTCATCGACCACGATGAGTTTCAGGCGGGTGAAAGGAAGGAACAGCGCCGAGCGCGCCCCGACCACGATGCGCGTCTCGCCCGTGGCCACCTGTTCCCAGATCGCCCGGCGGCGCGGCCCCGCCACGCCCGAGTGCCACTCGGCCGGCGGGGTCCCGAAGCGATCGGCGAAACGGTCGATCGCCGCCTGGGTCAGGGCGATCTCCGGCAGCAGCACCAGAACCTGCGCCTTGGGATCGAGGGCGAGGGCGGTCGCGGCCGCCTCCAGATAAACTTCGGTTTTGCCAGATCCGGTGACCCCGTCGAGCAGGGCCGCCGCGAAGGCTCCCTCGCCGATCATGGCCTTGAACCCGGCGACCGCGGCGGCCTGGCTGGGGTTCAGCATCGCCCCCGGCCGGGTGAGGTCGGGAACGGCGACCGGCGGCGAGGCGGCGATCGACACCGCCTCGAGTACGCCTTGATCGAGAAGCGCCCTGATCACGCCGCCCGACACACCGGCGGCGCGCGCCAGCTCACTCGCTGAAAGAGGTTCGGTAGCCGCCGCCGTGACCCTGGCGCGGGCTGGAGTCGATCGCGCCGGCGCCACGCCGCTGGCGATCAGCAGCCGCCGCGGGCGGGGCAGGGGGGCGCGCAGGCCCCGCAGCGCGATGGCCAGGGGCTGGCCGGGCGCGTCCACGCCGTAGCGGGCCGCCCATTGCACGAATTCCAGGGTGCGGCGAGGCAGCGGCGGCTCGGCGCCGCGCTCGATCACCGCCTTGAGCGGCCGGTTGCCGCCGGCGCCGTCCCTGACGCCCGTCACCACGCCGCGCAACCGCCGAGGCCCCAGCGGCACGACCACCATGTCGCCGATGGCAAGCGCCATCCCTTCCGGCTCGGCATAGTCGAACGCCTCTGGCAGAGGCATGGGAATAAGAATCTGGGCGATGCGCGGGGTCACCCCTTCTTCCTCGCCGAGTTTCGCCCACCGCTTCAAGCCCCCGTTAACCGCCGAGGGTCTTGATGAGGGTTCGCGCGACCTCGAGCGAGCGCCGCTTAGGTCCAACATCCATCCAGGGGGCTGGCCTTTGATCGACGCCGAACAGGGGAGAGCCGCCAACCTCGCGGCGGACGCCGAGACGGTGAGGGTGCTGCTTAGAACCCACCGCGACCTGGTGCGCGCGGATAGAGACCTTCTGGCCGAACTGGGCCTGCGGCTCGATGTCGCCAACATCGTCGATTTCGGCCCGGTCGCCTTGTCGAAAATCACCGCCGCCCATCGTCGCGAGTCCGGCGAGCGCCAACGCCTGGAGGCCATGGCGCGGGCCAATTTCGCCGCCCAGGCCCAGACCCACGCCGCCGTGGTCGATCTCCTGGAATCCCGCAATCACGCCGATCTGGCCCGCCGCATCGACGAGCTGGCCCGCCTGCGCTTTGGCCTGGCGGCCGGCGCGGTAGCGCTGGAGGGGCCGGGCGGCGTGCCGGCCGGCTGGCGCGCCCTGGTGGCCGGCCAGATCGACCTCATCCTGGGCCCTCGGCGCCTCGTCCTGATGGGCCGCGCGCCCACCGCCCTTGGCCTCTTCGGCGAGAGCGCCCGTCACATCGGCAGCGTCGCCCTGGTGCGGCTGGCCATCTGGGATCCGGCGCGCCAAGGGGTGATCGGCTTCGGTTCGGCCGACCCGGACGCCTTCACCGCCGACATGGGCGCCGATCTAGTGACCTTCCTGGCCCGGGTGGCCGAGCGCACCGCCGAGCGATGGCCGGCGTCCTAACCGCCCATGAGGCTCTGGCGGCGTGGCTCGACCACCTCGCCCATGAACGCCGGGCCAGTCCGCGAACGGTGGCCGCCTACCGCGCCTGCGTCTCGGCCTGGCTGACCTTTCTTGAAGAGCATCGCGGCGAAGCCGTCACTCGCGCCGCATTGGGAGGCGTGTCGGCGGCCGAACTGCGCGCCTATCTGGCCAAGCGGCGGGCCGGCGAGCGCCCGCTCGGGGCGCGGTCGCTATCGCAGGCGCTGTCGGCCATCCGCGGCTTTCATCGCTTCCTCGACCGCCGGCTGGCGACCCCCAACGCGGCGCTCGCCCTGGTGCGCGGCCCGCGCGTAAGGCCCGGCGCGCCCCGGCCCGTCTCGGAGGATCAGGCGCGCGGGCTTATCACCGAAGCGGCCGGCGATGCCGAAAAGCCGGGGTGGGCGGCCCTGCGCGACCAGGCCGTACTCACGCTCCTCTACGGCTGCGGCCTGCGCATTTCCGAAGCCCTGTCGCTCAAGCGCGCCGACGCCCCGTTGCCGCCGTCCCTGCGCATTCTCGGCAAGGGCGGCAAGACCCGGCTGGCCCCGGTCCTCCGGGCCGTGCGCGAAGCCACCGATCTCTATATCGCCGCTCTGCCCTTCGCCTCGGGACCCGACGCGCCTTTGTTCCGGGCCGCCCGCGGCGGACCCCTGCGGCCCCGTCACGTCCAGGCCACCGTTCAGCGCCTGCGCGGGCGCCTGAGCCTTTCCGAGCGCGCCACCCCCCACGCCCTGCGCCACTCCTTCGCCACCCATCTCCTCGGCGCGGGGGCTGACCTGCGATCGATCCAGGAACTCCTCGGCCACGCCTCCCTCTCGACCACCCAGCGCTACACCGCCGTGGATGCCGCCGGCCTGCTCGGCGCCTACGCCAAGGCCCATCCGAGGGCCTAGCGCCTCTTCAAGCCTGCATGGTCCGCCCTTCGACGCCCATGGCCGCCTGGCGCAGGGCTTCGGAGCGGGTGGGGTGGGGGTGGCAGGTGCGGGCCATGTCTTCTGAAGCGGCCGAGAATTCCATGGCCACACAGGCCTCGCCGATCATTTCGCTCACGTCCGGACCGATCATGTGGACGCCGAGGACGCGGTCGGTTCCGGCGTCGGCCAGCACCTTCACGAAACCCTCCGCCTCATGGTTGATCCGGGCGCGGGAATTGGCGGTGAAGGGGAATTTGCCGGCCTTGTAGGCGATCCCCGCCGCCTTCAACTCCTCCTCCGTCCTGCCCACGCAGGCCACCTCGGGATGGGTGTAGATGACGCTCGGGATCACCTCGTAGTTCACATGCCCCGCCTTGCCGGCGATGATCTCGATGCAGGCCACCGCCTCGTCCTCGGCCTTGTGGGCCAGCATGAGGCCGTGGGTGACATCGCCGATGGCGAAGACGCCGGGCGCGGAGGTGCGGAAATTCTCGGTGTCGATGAAGCCGCGCCCGTCCGTCGCGACGCCGACACTCTCCAGGCCCAGATCGTCCGTATACGGTTTTCGGCCGACGGCGACCAGCACATAGTCGGCCTTCAGCGTCTCTGCCGCGCCGCCCGCCACCGGCTCGACGGTCAGGGAGACGCCCTCGGCGCTCGCCTTGGCGCCGGTCACTTTTGAGGCTAGCTTGAAGGCGATCCCCTGTTTGGTCAGGGTCCGTTGGAAGATCTTGGCGGTTTCGCCGTCCATGCCCGGCGTGATGCGGTCCAGGAACTCCACGACCGTCACCTCGGCACCCAGCCGGCGCCATACCGATCCCAGCTCCAGGCCGATGATGCCGGCCCCGATGACGATCAGGCTTTTAGGAACCTCGGCGATGGAAAGGGCGCCGGTGGAATCGACGATGCGTTTCTGATCGACCTCTACCCCGGCCAGCGGCGCGGGGGCCGAGCCGGTGGCGATCACGATGGCCTTGGCGGAAAGGGTGGTCACCGCGCCGTCCTCGGCGGTCACCTCCACCTTGCCCTCGCCGGTTAGGCGCCCGGCGCCCTTGACCCAATCGACCTTGTTCTTCTTGAACAGGAATTCGACCCCCTTGGTGAGCCCATCGACCGAGTCGCCCTTCTGCTTCATCATCGCCGGCAGGTTGAGCCTGGGCGCCGCGTCGATGCCGAAGCCGGCGAAATCCTTCATCGCCAGTTCGTAGAGTTCCGAGGCGTGGAGCAGGGCCTTGGAGGGAATGCAGCCGACGTTGAGGCAGGTACCGCCCAGGGTGGCGCGCTTTTCCACGCAGGCGACCTTGAGGCCAAGCTGCCCGGCCCGGATCGCCCCATTGTAGCCCCCCGGCCCGCCGCCGATGATGATGACGTCATAGGACGGCATGCCGAAGTCCTCTCTTTCGATCGGGCCTACCTAGTCGCCCGCGGCCGTCCAGTCGACGACCTTCAATCCGTCGATCCGCGAAAACTCGCGAAAATTGGCGGTGACGACCGTCCAACGCCGGGCGATGGCTTGGCCGGCGATCAGGGCGTCATAGGGGCCGACGGCCAGGCCACGGACTTTAAGCCGCGCGCGAACCTTGGCGGCCATCGCCATGTCGCCCCCATCGAACGGCGCGACGTCCACCTGCGCCAAGATAAGACGCGCGTTCCGCAACTGCGTGGACGGATCGGCGTGCAGTTCCGCGCCATAATAGAGCTCATGGGCCACGATCAATGAGGCGACGAGCGGCTCGGCCGCCGCCGAAGCCTCGACAAATCGCTTTCGAACCAGCCGATCGCGCCCCCGGATCAATTCGACAAATACATTGGTGTCGAGCGACAGGCTCACCAGTCGAGGTCGCGCTCTTGCGGCGGGGGTTGATCGCGGTCAGGAAAATTCGCCCCGCCGGCATCGTCGATGCTCGACCAGAACGTCGCCCATTCCGCGGGTGACCGGGGCCTCATGTGTTCAATAGGCTCGAGAATCACGGCCCTGCCCTCCCGTCGCACGGTCACCGCGTCTCCCTCGAAGCGAAACGCCTTGGGCAAGCGAACCGCTTGACTGCCGCCGTGGGCGAACAGCTTGGCGATCGCCGGCGCGGGTTCGAACGACGCGGGATTTTCAGCGACGTCGGACATTGGGAACCCCATATAGCTACAAGCCGTAGATATAGCCGGTCAAGGCGATTTGTCAATATCCGTCGATTCGCGCCTCTTCCCCTCGCGCCTACGTGTTGCGCGATGGCGGGCGCCGGATCCGTCCCTTCCCCCATCACGAAGAGATAGTCGCCGGCTCCGGCATAGACCGGCGCCGCATGGACTTCCGGCGTTGTGAACCCCCGATAGCCCAGGGCCGCCAGCCAGGCGAAGAGATCGGCCGGGGTGTCGCCGGCGCGGGCGAGACAGGCGGCGTCGACTTCCAGATAGAGCGCCGGCGAAAAGCGCCGCAGGGTCGTCTCGCCGCCCTTCAGGGCGCGCAGCTCCCAGCCCTCGATATCGGCCTTGACGAAGTCCAGCCGCGCCAAGTCCCGCTCGGCCGCGAAGGCGTCCAGGGTGGTGAGGGCGACCGTCTGATCGAAGGTCGGACCCGCGCCCGCGCCCAGATGGGCGATGCCGAACCCCAGGCTTCGCCCGCGCTTGATCGGGGTGTGCAGGGTGAGTTCGCCGGTCGCATCGGAGAGGCCCATGGGGATGACCGTGACATTGCCGATTCGGCCGAACCGCAGCGCCGGCGCCATCACCGACCGGGCATAGGCCGAGGGCTCGAAGGCGAAGATGTGGCCCAGCGGGGCCATCGCCGCGAACAGCTTGGCGAACTGCCCGGCGTGCGCCCCGATATCGACGACCACCGCATCGATCGGAATATGCGGCGCGACCAGGGGGCGAAGCTCGCGGTGATGCCTCTGGGTCGCCGCCTTGAACACATGGGCGAGCCAGGAGGCGCGCTGGCGCGGGGTGAGGCGCATGTTCGCGCGCCTCCCTCAAATCTCCAGCAACAGCCGGGCCGGGTCCTCGATCGCTTCCTTGACCTTGACCAGGAAGGTCACCGCCCCCTGGCCATCGACGACACGGTGATCGTAGGAGAGGGCCAGATACATCATCGGCCGGATCGCCACCTGGCCGTCCACCACGACGGGGCGGTCCTGGATCTTGTGCATGCCGAGGATCCCCGACTGCGGCGCGTTGAGGATGGGGGTGGACATTAGCGAGCCGTAGACCCCGCCGTTGGAGATGGTGAAGGTGCCGCCCTGCAGGTCGTCGAGGGCCAGCGAGCCCTCGCGCGCCTTGCGGCCCAGGGCGGCGATGGCCGCCTCGATTTCGGCCAGGCTCAGGGCGTCGGCGTCGCGCACCACTGGAACCACCAAACCCCGTTCGGTGCCGACCGCCACCCCGATGTCGTAGTGGTTCTTGTAGATCAGGTCGGGGCCGTCGATCTCGGCGTTGACCTCCGGGACCTCCTTGAGCGCGAAGACGCAGGCCTTCACGAAGACGCTCATGAAGCCGAGCTTGACGCCGTGGCGCTTTTCGAAGGCCTCCTTGTAGCGGGCGCGCAGGGCCATGACCGCGCTCATGTCCACTTCGTTGAAGGTGGTCAGCATGGCGGCGTTGGACTGGGCTTCCTTGAGGCGGCGGGCGATGGTCTGGCGAAGCCGGGTCATGCGCACCCGCTCCTCGCGCTCATGAGCTTCGCGAATCGGAAGGGGCGCCGGGGCGGCCGCCGGACGCGCGGCGCGCGCCTCCAGAGCCGCCAAGGCGTCGCCCTTGGTGATCCGCCCGTCCCGGCCGGCCCCGAGGATCGCGGCCGGGTCGAGATGGTTCTCGGCGACGATGCGCTGGACAGAGGGGGCGAGCGGCGCGGGAGCCGGGACGGCGGCCGTGGGCGGCGGCGGGGCCGGAGCGGGGGCCGGCGTCTCCTTTGGGGCGGCCTTGGCCGCCTTGCCGGCCGCCGGCGCGCCCATCCGGCCCAGCACCTCCCCAGGCTTGACTGTCGCGCCCTCCGCCGCCGCGATCTCGCTCAAGACTCCGTCCTCGGGCGCGACCACCTCCAGGCTGACCTTGTCGGTTTCCAGTTCGACCAGAACCTCGTCGCGCTTCACCGCCTCGCCGGCCTGCTTGGACCATTTGGCCACGGTCGCCTCGGTGACCGATTCGCCCAGGGCCGGGGTCATGATGTCGGTCATCTAGGCGAGGCTCCCGCGGGCCGGCGTTCGGCGGCCGTTCTCTAGCTCAGATCGCGCTCTCACGCGAACGCCGCGTCGAGGAAGGTCCGGAGCTCCTTGGCGTGCCGGCTCATCAGTCCGGCGGCGGTGGAGGCCGAGGCGGGGCGGCCGACATAGCGGGCCCGCTTGGCCGAGATGTTCAACCTGGCCAGGGTCAGTTCCAGCCACGGGTCGACGAACATCCAACCGCCCATGTTCTTGGGCTCCTCCTGGCACCAGACCAGGTCGGCGGCGGGAAAGCGCGCCAGTTCGGTGGTCAGGGACTTCATCGGCCAGGGATAGAACTGCTCCAACCGCATGAGATAGACATCCGTCGCGCCCCGCTTCTCGCGTTCTTCCAGAAAGTCGAAATAGACCTTGCCCGAGCACAGGACCACCCGGCGGATGGCGCCGTCGGGCGCCAGGCGAATCTCGGTCGGGCCGCACGTCTCGGCATCGTCCTGGAGCACCCGGTGAAAGGACGAGCCCTCGGCCATGTCGGCGAGGCTGGACACCGCCTTCTTGTGGCGCAGCAGCGACTTGGGAGTCATCAGGATCAGCGGCTTGCGGAATTCGCGCAGCATCTGGCGGCGCAGGATGTGGAAATAGTTGGCCGGGGTGGTGCAGTTGGCCACCTGCATGTTGTCCTCGGCGCACAGCTGCAGGAAGCGCTCCAGGCGGGCCGAGGAATGCTCCGGCCCCTGACCTTCGTAGCCGTGCGGCAGCAGCAGGGTGAGGCCGCACATGCGCAGCCATTTGCGCTCGCCAGAGGCGATGAACTGATCGATGACCACCTGAGCGCCATTGGCGAAATCGCCGAACTGGGCTTCCCAAAGGGTCAGAGTGTTGGGATCGGCCAGGGAGAAGCCGTATTCGAATCCCAGCACCGCCTCCTCCGACAGGGTAGAATCGAGCACCTCGAAATGCGCCTGGCCCGGGCCCAGGTGCGAAAGCGGCTGATAGTGTTCTTCCGTGGTCTGATCGATGAGGTCGCAGTGGCGCTGAACAAAGGTGCCGCGCACCGTGTCCTGGCCGGCTAAACGCACCGGAAATCCCTGGTCGAGGAGGCTGGCGAAGGCGAGATGTTCGGCCGTCGCCCAGTCGATGTTCTCTCCCGATTCAATGGCGGCATGACGATGGTCGATCACCCGCCTGACCGTCTTGTGGACATCCAACCGCGCCGGGATGGCGGTGAACTTCAGGCCCAGATCGCGCAGCTTTTGCAGCGGCACGGCGGTGACGCCGCGCCGCTCCTCGCCATCGGGCAGCTCCAGCCCGGACCATTTGCCGTCCAGCCAGTCGGCCTTGTCGGCGAGGTAAGTCTTTCCGGCCTCGAATTCGGCGTCCAGGAAGGCATCGAATTCGGCGGTCCAGGCGGCGATCTCCGCTTCGCTCGCCGCGCCTTCGGCGATCAGCCGCTTGGCGTAGATTTCGCGCGTGGTCGGATGGGTCTTGATCGCCCGGTACATCAAGGGCTGGGTCATGGTCGGATCGTCGCCCTCATTGTGACCGAACCGGCGGTAACAGAACATATCGACGACCACGTCCTTGCCGAACGCCTGGCGGTATTCAGTGGCTAGCTTGGCGGCGAAGGTCACCGCCTCGGGGTCGTCGCCGTTGGCGTGAAAGATCGGGGCCTCGACCATGAGGGCGCTGTCGGAGGGATAGGGGCTGGTGCGGCTGTAGTGCGGAGCGGTGGTGAAGCCGATCTGGTTGTTGACGATGAAATGGATCGCCCCCCCGGTGCGATAGCCGCGCACCCCCATCAGGTTGAAGCACTCGGCGACCACTCCCTGGCCGGCGAAGGCGGCGTCGCCGTGCATCAGCAGCGGCAGCACACCGCTTCGGCCGACGCTGGGGTTCTGGCGCAGCGCGAAGGCCTGCTTGGCGCGCGCCTTGCCCAGCACCACCGGATCGACGATCTCGAGATGGCTGGGATTGGCGGTGAGCGACAGATGCACTGTGTTGCCGTCGAACTCGCGATCCGACGACGCCCCCAGGTGGTATTTCACGTCGCCCGATCCCTCGATGTCGGAGGGCAGGGCCGAGCCGCCCTGGAACTCGTGAAAGATCACCCGGTAGGGCTTGGCCATCACGGCGGCCAGCACGTTGAGGCGGCCGCGGTGCGGCATGCCGATGACGATGTCCTCGACCGACAAGGCTCCGCCGCGCTTGATGATCTGCTCGAGGGCCGGAACCGCCGATTCGGCGCCGTCCAGGCCGAAGCGCTTGGCGCCGGGGTAGCGCTTGGCGAGGAAGCGCTCGAAACTCTCGGCCTCGATCAGCTTCTTGAGAATGGCGATCTTGCCCTCGCGGGTGAACCTGATCTCCTTGTCCCATCCCTCGATGCGTCGCTGCAGCCACGCCTTTTCGGCCGGATCGGTGATGTGCATGTACTGCACCCCGATCGTGCCGCAGTAGGTGCGCTGGAGAAGGGCGAGAATCTCCCGCACCGTGGCGCTCTCCATCCCCAGCACGAAATCCAGGAAGATCGGCCGGTCGAAGTCGGCTTCGGAAAATCCGTAGGAGGCCGGGTCCAGCTCGCTGGCGTCGCCGGCCGTCACCGCCAGGCCGAGCGGATCGAGATCGGCCTTCAGATGGCCACGCATCCGGTAGGCGCGAATCATCATGATGGCGCGCAGGGAATCGAGGGTGCGGGCGCGCACTTCGTCCTTGCCGGCGGTCGGCTGGCCGGCCGGGATCGCTGTTTGCAGCTTGGCGTCCACCGCCGGCCACAAGCCATCGACGGCGGCCAGCGCCTTTGGAGCCCACGACGGGCCGTGGCCTCCGTCCCGCGCCGCCCCCGTATCCGCCAGCGAGGCAAAGAAGGCGCGCCAGGAGGGATCGACGCTGGCCGGATCGGCCGCCCACCGCGCGTACAGATCCTCCACGAAGCCGGCGTTGCCACCATAGAGGAAGGATGTCTCGGCCAATACTTCGTTCAGCCGTCCCGCGTCGTCCGCCATCGATTGTCTTTGCCTTGTGGCGCGCCCATGGGGCGCCCTCTCAATGTAAGTGCGCCCGCGCACGTTGCGAGGATGCCGGCAATCGCGGTCGCCCGCGCGACATTCCCGGCGAGGCTCTCTCTCACCCGCCCCGCAACACCTCGACCAGCGTACTGCCCAAAGCCGCCGGCGAGGCCGCCACACGGACGCCGGCCGCCTCCAGGGCGGCGATCTTGTCTTCGGCGCCGCCCTTGCCGCCGGAGATGATCGCGCCGGCGTGGCCCATCCGCCGCCCCGGCGGGGCGGTGCGGCCGGCGATGAAGCCGACCATGGGCTTTTTGACCGGCGAGGCGGCGATGAAGGCCGCCGCGTCCTCCTCCGCCGCGCCGCCGATCTCGCCGATCATGATGATCGAGGTCGTCTGCGGGTCGGCCAGGAACATCTCCAATATGTCGATGAACTCCGTCCCCTTGACCGGATCGCCGCCGATGCCCACCGCCGTGGTCTGGCCCAGACCCACCTGGGTGGTCTGGAACACCGCCTCGTAGGTCAGGGTCCCCGAGCGCGACACCACGCCCACTGAACCGCGTCTGAAGATGTTGCCCGGCATGATGCCGATTTTGCACGCCTCGGGAGTGAGGACGCCCGGGCAATTGGGCCCGATCAGGCGCGAGCTCGAGCCGCAAAGGGCGCGCTTGACGACGATCATATCGGCGACCGGAATGCCCTCGGTGATGCAGACGATCAGGCCGATTTCCGCGTCGATGGCCTCCAGTATGGCGTCGGCGGCGAAGGGTGGCGGCACATAGATGACGGATGCGTCGGGGTGGGTGGCGGTCGCCGCCTCGGCCACCGTGTCGAACACCGCCAGCCCGAGGTGGGTCGATCCCCCCTTGCCCGGCGAAACACCGCCCACCATGGCCGTTCCATAGGCGATGGCCTGCTCGGTGTGAAAGGTTCCCTGCGCCCCAGTCACGCCCTGACAGATGACGCGGGTTTGCTTGCCAATGAGAATGGACATGCGCTCTTCTTGATCTCCGGGATCGTCGGCTATTTCTTGATTTTCAATATGCTGACGATCGCGCCGTCCGGATCGCCGCTCACGGTCATCATCTGCAGGCCCGCGCCGGCGGCGGCGGCGTCCCGGTCGGCCGGCCCCAACGCCCTGTGCGCGCCGCCCTCATCGGTGAACAGGAAGGTCGCCTTCTTGGCCGTGGCGTCCTGCGGCGCGAAGCCGAGCCACGCCTGGGCGGCGGCCTGCATCTCGGCGAGCTTGCCCTTGCCGATCCTCACCTTGCACTCGCTGATCTGGATCGCCCCCTTGGCGCCGCGCCAGGCGTAGAGGGTCAGGGCCGATCCGCTGGCGCTCGTATCGCGCGACAGGGATTCGGCGACGGTGACGCCCGGGAAGGGGTCGGCTTTGACCTGGGTGGTTTTCCACCCATTGGCGTCGGCCGCCGTCGAAATCGCCGAATAGTCGCCGTGGGTGTCGCCGCACACCTTGACGAAGGCGGCGAAGGCTTTGGCGTTGTCAGGCGCGGTGAGGGCCGGCGCGGCGGCGGCCAGCACGATGGTGGCGAGAGAGGGTGCGGTCCAGTTCACGCGCGGGTTCCTTGGGAGGGCGGCGAGCGGCAAAACCCTTAGGCCATCGCCGGAAGGATCGCAAAGAGCGCGACGGGCCCTGCGGGAACGATCGGGCGAACGACCTGTTTTCAACCATGAACTTCACGAACGTCACGAACAAAACGTCTGCGCGAAGCGCGAGCGCTCTCGGTCAAATCGCGCGAGTTCGTGGGGTTCGTGCCGTTCGGTCTATTTTATTGAGCCTTCGGCCGAGGCCGCTTGGCTAGGGTTCGTCCACCCGATCGCCCTGCCCTCACGCCGCCGCCCGCACCGCCTTCACGATCTTTTCCGCCCCGTCGGCCAAGTCGTTGGCGGCGATGACGTCGAGGCCGCTTTGCGAGAGTATCTGTTTGCCAAGCTCCACGTTGGTGCCTTCCAGGCGCACCACCAGGGGGACCTTCAGGCCGATCTCCCTGACCGCCGCGATCACCCCCTCGGCGATGATGTCGCAGCGCATGATGCCGCCGAATATGTTGACCAGTATGCCCTTCACCTGCGGATCGGCGGTGATGATCTTGAACGCCGCCGTCACCTTCTCCTTCGACGCGCCGCCGCCCACGTCGAGGAAATTGGCCGGCGCGGCGCCATAGAGCTTGATGATGTCCATGGTC